>DATBBO010000079.1:0-4572 GCA_036270995.1 Dongiaceae bacterium
TCATGGCTCACCAGCACGACGGCGCCCTCATATTCGTTCAACGCCTGCACCAGCGCCTCGCGCGCGTCCACGTCCAGATGGTTGGTGGGCTCGTCGAGCAACAGAATATGCGGCGCCTCGCGCGTCATCAGGGCGAAGAGAAGCCGGGCTTTCTCACCACCCGACAACTTCTCGACGGCAGTGTCGGCCTTGCCGACGCCCAGACCGAAGCGGGCGAGATGGGCGCGGTGGCGCTCCACATGGCCGCGCGGATCGGCGCGCTCCATATGCCGGAGCGGGGTCGCGACGAGGTCGAGCTCGTCCTGCTGATGCTGGGCGAAATAGCCGATCTTGAGCTTGGGCGAGCGGCGGATCGCGCCGGTCAAGGGCTGCAGGCGCCCGGCCAGCAGCTTGATCATCGTCGACTTGCCGTTGCCATTGGCGCCGAGCAGCGCGATCCGGTCGTCAATGTCGAGGCGCAGATCGAGCCGGCGCAGCACGGGTTCCTCGGGCGCATAGCCCACCTCCACCTGGTCGAGCACGATCAGGGGCGGCGGCAGCGGCTCGGGCGAGGGGAAGTCGAAGCTCTGAGTCGCCTGCTCGCTCACGGCCACGATCGGCTGCATGCGGGCCAACGCCTTCAGCCGGCTCTGGGCCTGGCGCGCCTTGCTGGCCTTGTAGCGGAAGCGGTCGATGAAGGCCTGCATGTGGCGGCGCTGGGCAGCCTGCTTGTCCGCCGCCGCGGCGATCTGGGCGATCCGCTCGGCCCGGGTCTGCTCGAAGCGGTCATAGCCGCCGGTATAGAGGGTGAGCTTGCAAGCCTCGAGATGGACGATCTTGTCGACGGTCTTGTTGAGCAGGTCGCGATCATGGGAGACAAGCAAGAAGGTGTGGGGATAGCTCTTGAGAAAGCTCTCCAGCCACAGCGTCGCCTCCAGATCGAGATGGTTGGTCGGCTCATCGAGCAGCAGCAGGTCGGGTTGGGCGAAGAGGATGGCGGCCAGTGCCACGCGCATGCGCCAGCCGCCGGAGAAGTCGCGGCAGGGCCGCGCCTGGGCCTCGGTATCGAAGCCGAGGCCGGCGAGGATTGCGGCCGCACGCGCCGGGGCGCGATGGGCCTCGATATCGACAAGGCGCGCATGGACCTCGCCGATCCGGTGCGGGTCGCTCGCCGCCTCGGCCTCCGCCAGCAGGCGCGCGCGCTCGACATCGGCGGCGAGCACGGTCTCGAGCAGGCTCTCCGGGCCGTCCGGCGCCTCCTGGGCCAGCATGCCCAGACGCCGGCCCGCGGGCAGCGAGATTTCGCCGCCATCAGCCTGGAGGTCGCCGGCGATGAGCTTGAGCAGAGTCGATTTCCCGGTGCCGTTGCGCCCGATCAGGCCGGCGTGATGGCCGTCCGGAAGCGAGAGATCGACCCGCTCCAGCAGGGTGCGCCCGGCAATCCGGTAGGTGAGATCGGTGATCTGGAGCATGGCGGCAGGCTCTTAGCATGGCCCGCGCGCGCCCGTCATCGGGCGAAGATGGTGCCAGCAAAGGCGGTGCCATCTTTTCATCGTCATGCCCGCGAAAGCGGGCATCCAGGGCGCGTGACGGGTCTTGGGGCCCTGGATTTCCGCCTTCGCGGGAATGACGGAGGTGGGAGGCCAGGGTTGCGGGAGGCGCCGCCGACGTATATGAAAGCCCGATTTTTCAGCGAGCAGGAGCTTGTCGACCTATGGCGACCGAACGGACCCTTTCGATCATCAAGCCGGATGCGACCCGGCGCAACCTGACGGGCCAGGTCAATGCCCGGCTGGAGAAGGCCGGACTGCGCATCGTGGCGCAGAAGCGGCTCTGGCTGTCGCGCGCCCAGGCCGAGAAGTTCTACGAGGTGCACAAAGCGCGGCCATTCTACAACGACCTTTGCACCTTTATGACCAGCGGGCCGGTGGTCGTCCAGGTCCTCGAGGGCCCGAATGCCGTGGCGCTGAATCGCGAGGTCATGGGCGCGACCGACCCGGCCAAGGCCGCGGCCGGCACGATCCGGAAGGACTTCGCCGAATCCATCGAGGCGAATTCCGTGCACGGCTCCGATTCCCCGGAGAATGCCAAGGGGGAGATCGCGTTCTTCTTTGCCGGAATCGAGATCGTCGGCTGAGGCGGCCCGGGCCGCGCCGTCACAGGCGCCCTAGCGGGCGTTCAGGTAGAGCACGATCCCGATCACGATGACCACGCCCACAAGGGCGAACTTCATCAGAGTGCAGAAGTCGTGCCACATGCGCTGGTGAGCGGTGAGCATTTGCTGTTCGGCGTTGGCGTCCATCGGGTTCCCTCGGGATCTGGCGGCCGCCCTGGCGCCGGCGGCCCTCGCCGGAGGATTTAGCGCATAGGCTCGCGAAGGGTCAACCGGCGGGATTGATCAGCAGGGCCCCGCCGCCATCGGCGGGCAGGCCATCGATCACCGCCCGCTCGCCCTCGACGCGCACGCGTCCCTCGGCCACAAGGCGGAGCGCCATCGGGTAGAGCCGGTGCTCGGCCGCGAGCACCCGGTCGGCCAGGCTCGCCTCGTCATCGCCGGGCAGGACCGGCACCGCCGCCTGGGCGATGATCGGCCCTGTATCCGTCTCGAAGCGAACGAAATGCACGGTGCAACCGGTGATCCTGGCCCCGGCCTCGAGCACGCGGCGATGGGTGTCGAGGCCGGGAAAGGCCGGCAGCAGCGAGGGATGGATGTTGATCATCCGATCGCGCCACCTGGCGATGAAGCCCGGCGTCAGCAGACGCATGAACCCCGCCAGGCAGACGAAATCGGCGCCGGCCGTGGTGAGCGCCCGGTCGATCGCGCCATCGAAGCTCACCCGGTCCGGGAAGTCGCCATGGGGAATGACCTTCGTCGCGATCCCGGCATCGGCCGCGTGGCCGAGGCCGGCCGCCTCGGCCTTGTTGGACAAGACCAGGGCGACATCCGCATCGATGTGGCCCTCCCGGCAGCCGCCGATCAGCGCCCGCATGTTGCTGCCGCGCCCGGAGATGAGGATCGCGAGCTTCAGCCGTGCCATGCCGCGGCCATGCCCGCTACCAGGGCGCCCGGCATATCCGCCCGCCGCTGCACGATTCTGCCGATGCGATGGACTGTCTCGCCAGCGGCCGCGAACCGGGCGGCGAGGGCATCGGCATCCTTCGGCGCCGTGACTGCCATCATGCCGATGCCGCAGTTGAAGGTTCGCGCCAGCTCACCATCGGGGATGCCCCCCGCTTTCGCCAGCCAGCGGAAGACCGGTGGCAGCGGCCAGGCATCCGCGTCGAGCTCGGCCGCGAGGCCCTCAGGCAGCACCCGCGGAATATTTTCATAGAGCCCGCCGCCGGTGATATGGGCAAGCGCCTTGATGCGGCCGGTCCGCGCGGCGGCGAGGCAGCTCTGCACATAGATGCGCGTCGGCGCCAGCAGCGCGCTGCCCAGGCTCTGCGTCGGATCGAAGGGGGCAGGGGCAGCATAGGTGAGCCCCTGCGCCTCGACGATCCGGCGCACCAGGGAGAACCCATTGGAGTGGAGCCCGGCCGAGGTGAGGCCGAGGACGACGTCGCCGGCGGCCACCCGGCTGCCGTCGATGACGGCCCCGCGCTCGACCGCGCCCACGGCAAAGCCTGCCAGATCGTAGTCGCCGCCGGCATACATGCCGGGCATCTCGGCGGTTTCCCCGCCCACCAGCGCACAGCCCGCCTGGCGGCAGCCCTCGGCAATGCCGGCGACGATCGCCCGGCCCGCCTCGACCGAGAGGCGGCCGGTGGCAAAATAATCGAGGAAGAACAGCGGCTCGGCGCCCTGGACCACCAGGTCGTTGACGCACATGGCGACGAGGTCGATACCGACGGTATCGTGGCGATCCGTGGCGATCGCGATCTTAAGCTTGGTGCCCACCCCATCGGTGGTCGAGACCAGGATCGGGTCGCGGTAGCCGGCGGCCTTGAGGTCGAAGAGGGCACCGAAACCGCCGAGGCCCGCCTGCGTACCGGCCCGGGCCGTGCTGGCCGCCATGGGCTTGATCGCCTCGACCAGGGCCGCACCTGCATCGATGTCGACGCCGGCCTCGCGATAGCTGCGGGTGTTTATGGCGTCCTCCGTGGCGATAAGCTATAAATCGGCCGGTGCAAAATACTTGATCCGAGGCGCTTTGCAATGATCCCGCGCGTGGCGCTGGGCCTGCTGTTTTGCCTGCTCCTCATCCTTCCCTCCCGGGCGGACAGCCAGACGGCGGTGGCCGTCTACGGCGTCGATGTCGACGTCACCGCGAGCGATGCGGTCTCCGCCCGCGAGAAGGCGGTGCTGACCGGGCAGCGCCAAGCCCTCACCCAGTTGGCCGGGTGGTTCGCCCCCGGCACCACGGCCAGCCTGCCGGGCGACGCTCAGATCACCGATATGGTGGCGGATTACCAGGTCGAATCGGAAAAGGTCTCGAGCGTGCGCTATATCGGCCAGATGACCTTCCGCTTCCGCGCCGATGCCGTCGCGAGCTGGCTGCAGCAGAGCGGCATCAATGCCGCGGTCGAGTCCGGTCCGCCGGTTCTGCTGCTGCTGGTCCAGACGAGCGGCGGCAAGAACCTGCTCTTCGAGGA
>DATBBO010000080.1:0-5559 GCA_036270995.1 Dongiaceae bacterium
GTCGGCAGCTTCAACCTGCTGGAGATCTGCCGGCACCGGCCGGTCGAGCATTTCCTGATGGCGTCCACCAGCTCGGTCTACGGGGCGAACATGGCGATGCCCTTCGCCGAGACGGATTCAACCGACACGCCGCTGACGATCTATTCCGCCAGCAAGCGCGGCACCGAGCTGATCGGTCATTGCTACGCCCATCTCTGGAAGCAGCCGGTCACCGTCTTCCGCTTCTTCAGCGTCTATGGCCCCTGGGGGCGGCCCGATATGGCGCTGTTCAAATTCACCGAGGCGATCCTGAAGGGCGAGCCCATCGACGTCTACAACCACGGGAAGATGGAGCGCGACTTCACTTATATCGACGACCTGATCGAGGCCATCGTCCGGTTGATACCCAAGCGGCCGGTGCAGGGCGAACCCGTGAACGAAGGCGATTCCCTCAGCCCCGTCGCGCCCTTCCGCGTGGTGAACATCGGCAATGGCGCGCCGGTCAATCTTATGGACTTCATCGCGGCGATCGAGGTCGCCGCCGGCCGGCCCGCAAAGCGCAACTATCTGGACATGCAGCCGGGCGAGCCCGCGAAGACCTGGGCCAGCCCCGATCTCCTCGAGGCGCTGACCGGCTTCCGGCCCAATTACCCGGTCGCCAAGGGGATGCGGGAATTCGTCGCCTGGTTCCGGGAGTACTACGGCATCTAGAGCCGCCGCACGATCCGTCACCCGACGACGCCTGGGTTCAACATCGGACGGCCGCCCGTCTCGATCGTCCGGCTCGCATACCTGTGCTCAACCAGAGGTTTGGAACCCCACTGGCGGGCCCCTCGGCGGTGGCATAGTCTATCCACTGGGAGGGGGGAGCCATGGGGAATTCAATCCCCGCGAACTCCGGCGACGAGTTTCCGGACTCCGATCCGCGTCAGGATCGAGACCCGGAGAGGCCGGCCGAAGATCCGGGGCACCAGTCAGCAGCGACGACGACGCCGGCGGGACATGGTTCCGTCCGGAGGACCTGGACCAAAACGGATCTCGTCAATGAGCTCGCCGCAGTCCATGGATATCGCAGTTATCTGGAGATATGCGCGCCGATGACCGGGAGACGCTACGCCACGGTGGACCGGGATCGATACACGACCTGTCATCGCCTCATGTACCGCTGCCCCGATCAGTTCGAGGATGGGTTTCCCATCGACTTCCGCACGCCGGGCCTCGACATCGAGAGGCATCTCAGGGTCATTCGTTCCGTGGAGCGGAAGTACGACGTCATCCTGGTCGATCCGTTTCACCAGTACGAGACGACGATCCGTGATTTGAGGGAGGCCTGGGACCTCGTTCAACCCAACGGAACGATCATCGTCCATGATTGCTTCCCGACCGACGAGAAGATCGTCGAGCCGCGCTACCAGAACGGCAGCTGGTGCGGCGTGACTTACAAAGCCTATATCGACTTCGTGCTGGCGACGCCGCGGTTGTGGTTCTGCACGGTCGACACCGACTTCGGCTGCGGCGTGATTCGCCGGCCGGCACAATCTGCACGCGATGATGGGGCCACATTGCCGTTCGTCGCTGAGAGCAGCAAGCGGCTGGCCATCCAAGACTGGAAACAGGCCGACAGCGACTACAGCAAGACCTTCCGGCTCCTTCAAGTCCACGCCACGACCTTGCTGAACCTCGTGACGGTGGAGGAGTTCCTGGCGGTCGAACGGGCCAGCACGGCTCTCTTTCGCTAAAGCCGCGGGATCACGGCCTAGACAAGCTTATCGGGAGAGCCGACACCGTGCCGATCTATCGAGACCTGCTCCAGCGGCTCTGGCGCGGCTATGACCCTTATGAGGGCTTTCCCTACAGGATGGTGAAGCCCGACCTGCAGGGCTGGCAGTCCCAGCATCGCTATCTCGCCGACAGCGTCACCCGGGTGCGGCCGGCGATCATCCTTGAGGTCGGCGTCTGGAAAGGCGGCTCCTGCCTGGAGCTGGCGCGCGCCCTTCAGGCGAATGGCCTCGATGGCGCCGTCATCGCCGTCGATACCTGGCTCGGCTCCGCGGAGCATTGGCAGATCGACCATTGGCATGAGGAGCTCGGCTTCGAGTTCGGCTACCCCACCCTTTTCCGCACCTTCCTGGCGAACATGGTCCTGGGCGGGGTCAGGGAAATCGTCGTCCCGCTGCCGCTCGATTCCGCCAACGCCCATGAGGTCATCCGGCATTTCGACATCCGGCCGGATCTGATCCATATCGACGGCGCCCATGACCTGGAGGCAGCGCGCGGCGATCTGGCCCGCTGGTGGGCTCAGCTTCGTCCCGGGGGGACCCTGATTGTCGACGACTACGACAAGGATGGAAATTGCTGGCCGGGGACCTTCGCAGCGGTCAACGAGTTCATCGCGCAAAACACGGTCCTGGAGTTCGAATCCGAGACCCTGAAATGCCGCTTCCTCAAGCCGGCGGAAGGCTGAACCACCACAGATCGCCCTGCCGCTCGATCGACGCCCCGGATTCGCGCGCGAGAAGGCTGGCCTCCGCCATCGCGCTACCCGCATCCTCACCGGGACAGCGCCCGCAGATCACCCCGCCGGGGCGGACCAGGCGTCGCCAGAAGGCGAGGTTGGCATGGAGCCCGGGATTCGGTAGCCCGCTGTTCTCGACCAGCAGATCGACCTCCCTGTGCCATCCCAGGAAGTCCCGGGGATTACGGCCGGATAGCGCGATCGCATGCGGATATGCAGCGAGAGAGTCCCCGAAGCTCGCCAGCGCGGCGGCGTTCCAATCATCGAGGCAATAGAGAGTCGCGCCGGCTCGGGCCGCGCTCGCCAGGACGTGGGAGATACCTGCCGAAGCAGCACCGGTCTCGACGATGCATCCCCGAGGCGGCACACGCTCGGCCAGAAGCTCCAGTTGCATGAGCTCCGCCTGCCCCGGAGGCCCGGAGAGCGCCGGGTCCGGCCGGCTTTCCCGTGCCGTTGCCAGCACCGGTCCTGCTTCGTCCGGGGTGAGCACCCTGCCGCCTCGGAGCAGGCCATCGATCAGGGGATCGAGGATATCCATCTCGAAAATCGCGTCCGGCGGCGCCAGCAGGATCGGCTGATGGCGGTCGCGCAGCGCTTGCGCCAGTCCGGCATCCGCTGCCCCATCTTCCGCCGGGATCCGCCGGATGGTTGTCCGGGCGCCGAGTTCTTCCGGGATATAGGGCCGCAGCTCCGCCTCCGGCCGGTCGCAGGCGATGCTGACCGCACCGCGATAGCGGCCCTGGCGCGTCAGGGAGGTCAGCGAGCGCTGGAGCGCCTCATACACCCTGTCGTCGCCGGACAGGCGGTAATGCACCAGAGGCGCGAAGCGGGAGAAGCGATGGGCCGCTTGCGCCGTGCGGATCTCCATCCAGGAAGGCACCAGACCCTCGCCGGCATCGTCCCCGGCATCGTCCAATGTGACCATGCGCTCCCGCGTCACCAAGGGCAGCCGCGCGGGACCGAAGACCAGTGTCCGGCGGAACTCGACCGCGCCGGGGGCCAGTGTCGCCGCCAGCGCGCTCGCCTCCCAGAGCGCCGACCGTGCGAAATAGAGCGGCTGGTCGGCCAGGCAGAGAATCCGGCGGTCCTCATGGCAGAGCCAGGAATGGCGGCGCATGAGTGGCAGGGCCTCGAAACTGTCGGCACGCAGCAGCCGGTAATGCTCCCAGCGCTGGCAAAGCGGCCGGTTGTTGCGGACCAGCCCGTCCAGATCCGCCGACAGGAAGAACTGGCCGATGCGCAGCCCGATGATGAGATCGGTGATCGGAACGATGCTGTGGTCAGGCTCTCCACGGTCGGGCTCGAGGCGCATCTCGCCCGGATCGGAGGCGAAGGACAGCCGGCAAAGCCCGGAACCGCCCTCCGGCGCGGCCCACAGCCGGGCCCGGCTACCCAGGATCTCGCAAACGAGATTGAGCCGCCCGAGGCCGAGCGGCGCATGCCTCAGGCGCGATGCTTCGGGATCGAGATAGACGACCGTGTCATGGTCCGTGGCGAGGTAATAGAGGTCGTCCGACTCCGGTCCCGTCCCCTGCTTCGCGGCAGCTCGGGCGAGCTTGATCCCCGCCAGATGCGGCGGCGTGACATGCTGTTCCGTGCCCCAGGGGCCGATCTCGACCGCATCGGCTGTCCCCCGGAAGAGCGAATCCATCCGCACCTTGCCGAGCGGCGATTGCGGGTCGTCGGCGTAGTTGTTGGGGATATGCCAGGTCCAGGCATAGGCCGCCACCTTCCCGCTCTCGGCTTCGACCGGCACCACATAGCGGCTCGAGAACGGGACCGGGACGTTCTCCAGGCAGAGACCCATCGCAGCGCGTTCGGAGGTTGCCCAGAGGCTGACCTCCTGGCTCCGGGCCTGGTCGAAGGAGGCGGAGAGCGCATATTCCCGCGCCAGATCGCAATCGAGGAGGAAGAAAGGGTTATAGGGATTGGGCATGTTCACCAAGAACATGCCGCCCCGGCGCAGATAGGATTGCGCCGGCACATAGACCGGCCAGAACGCATCGCTGGTCACGAAGCCCGCCTCTGCCGCGCGATATTCCATCCGCACGAAGCCCGGCAACAGGCCATCCGGCCGCAGGCCTTCGCGATACTCCAGCCAATAGCAGAAATTGGCGAAGCTGAAGCGGATGTCGGCCTCGAGATAGATGAAATGCGTGAAGCGCGATGCGGCCGCCAGGAACTCGCCGGCGATGATGGCCTTGTGGCACCAGGTGAGGGACCAGGGATCGGCGAGGCCCGGATGGCTATCGATCCGCGGTTGTTGGCCCAGGGTCTCTGTAGCGAGGCGGCGGAGCAGCGCCAGCCTCTCCTCATCCGCCGCATTGGTCAGGATGACGACTTCGAGGCCGGCAACCGGGAATTCGGCAAGCGAGCGCAGGGTCTCCGCCAAGGGGCCGAGCCGCGCGGAATCGAAATGGAAGCTGATCGCGGCGAGAAGCCGCGCGCTGAGTGCGCGCTCCTCGAAGGCACGGTCGATCTGCATGCGCCAGTTCAGGAATCTTCCTCGAGGCGAGAGCACCCGGACCTGGCAGGCACGATGCCGGAAGCCATCTCCGCCTTCAAGCCGTCACCTCCTCCAGCATCTCCACCGGCCCGAGCTTGCCGGACTTGAGATAGAAGGAGATCGGGTCGGCGCCGACCGTCGCCGAATGCGACTGCCCGGCGGTGACATAGGAATCGACTTCCAGCGCCTCGACCTTCAGGGCCTCAAGCACGGCGCCGGAGGTCTCCCCGCCGGAGACGACGAAGCGCCGGATGCCCTTGGCATGAAGGCCCGCGGCGATCCTGGCGAGGATGCCTTCCGCCAGCCGGGCCGCCCGCCGGCGGCCGAGATGGCGCTGCAGCCGGGTGACCGCCTCGGGCCGGGCCGAAGTGGCGATGGCGACCGGCCGCCCCTCGGCGAGGCCCGCCTCGGCGAAGGCGAGAGCCTCGCCCAAGAGCCCCGCGGCTCCGGCGCCATTCAGGCCGCCCTCTGCCGCGCGGCCCGGGTCGAGAAACAGCACCGGCTGACGGCGGGCAAAATGATCGAGCTGATCGAAGGTGCGCTCGGCGCAGCATCCTGC
>DATBBO010000081.1:0-5622 GCA_036270995.1 Dongiaceae bacterium
TGCCGAAATATCTGCGCCCGCGCACGGATACGCCGAAGCTCACCGTCGGCCATGGCGGCTGCTTCGGCTGCATCTATTCGGTGCGCGGCGCCGGCGGCTATCAGATGTTCGGCATCACCCCCATGCCGATCTACGACCCCAAGCAGGAGATCGGCTATCTCCGGGAGTTCATGGTCTTCTTCCGGCCGGGGGATATCGTGAAATGGAAGCCGATCGACCGCGTTGCCTATGACGCCGCGGTGGCCGATGTGGAGGCGGGACGGTTCGCACCGCGCATGCGCGACGTGACCTTCTCCCTGGACGAGTTCCACAAGGATATCGATGGCTACAACCACAAGCTCGAGGGGGTCCTCAATGGCAACTAAGGTCATCGCGCCCGGGCTTGCGACCACCGTCCAGGATCTGGGCCGTCCCGGCTATTATCATCTCGGCATCCCGCTTTCCGGCGGCATGGACCGCTTCGCGCTCCGCGCCGCCAATATGCTGGTGGGCAATGACGAAGGGGCCGCCGTGCTGGAGGCGGTGTTCATGGGGCCGGAGCTGGAATTCACCGCCGATGCCCTGGTGGCCGTGGCCGGCGCCGAGCTGCCGCCCAAGGTCGATGGCGCCGTGCAGCCGACATGGACCTCCTTCCGGGTGAAATCGGGACAGCTGCTGAGCTTCGATTTCCTGAAGGCCGGGGCCAGGGCCTATATCGCGGTCGCCGGCGGGATCGATGTGCCTGTGGTGCTGGGCAGCCGCTCGACCTATCCGCTGGGCGCTCTCGGCGGGCATGAGGGCCGCGGCCTGAAAGCCGGCGATGAGCTCGCCATCGGCCGGGCCGCGAGCGCGGGGAAGGAAGGGCGCTCGGTGCCCCAAGGGCTGCGGCGCCTGCCGGGCAATCCGGCGGAGCTGCGCACCGTGCCGGGGCTCTACTGGCATCGGGTGAACGACCAGTCCGGCCGGCATTTCTTCGAGGATACCTGGAAGGTGGCACCCGAGGCGGACCGCATCGGCTATCGCTTCAAGGGCGGCCGCGCGCTGGAGTTCGTGCCGCGCAAGCAGCCCTTCGGCGCCGGCTCCGACCCCTCCAACATCGTCGATGCCTGCTATCCCTATGGCTCGATCCAGGTGCCGGGCGGGACGGAGCCGATCGTGCTCCATCGCGACGCGGTCTCCGGCGGCGGCTATTTCATGGTCGGCACGGTCATCTCCGCCGATATGGATCTGATCGGCCAGCTCCAGCCTCACACGCCCGCCAAGTTCCTGATGGTCGACGTGCCGACGGCGCTCACCGCGCGGCACGACCGCGCCGCGCTCCTGGCGAAGCTCCGGGCAGCGGTGGCGTAAAGGAAGAGCGGCCCTCTCTCAAAGGGCGAGGGGGATGGGGCTCACTTGTCGAAGGTGGTCAGCGTCGCGCCCTCATCGGCGACGAAGACGGCGAGCAGGCTCGCGGGCTCCGTCGCACTGGCATTCTCGCTGACGAGATGCTCGCTGCCGGGCGGCTCGAAGAAGCTCTCGCCAGCCTTGTAGACCTTCGCCGGGCCGGTGGCGGAATTTTCCGACCGGATCGCGCCCGTCAGCACATAGGCCAGCACGCTCCCGGCATGGTGATGCGGCGGCGACTTGCCGCCGGGACCATAGCTGACGAGCACGGCGGTGATGCTCTTGCCCGGCAGGTTCGGCAATGCGTGGACCGCGACCGGCGTGACCTTGGCGCCGGCATCCTGGCCGAGGGCCGGCCGCACGGCTTCGGCCAGCAGGCCGCCTGCGATCAGCAAGGCGGCCGCGGCCAGGCCGGCTTTCAGGCGCGAGAGGGTCATGATCCCTCCTCCTTTCTCAGGCGATCGCATGGCAGGCGGAACAGGCGAAGCCCAGGCATCTCAGGCATAGCGGATTACCCCAGGAGCGATGACCAGATCCATCCCGACCCTGCCGGCGCTCGCATCATGGCGGCGCTGTAGGTGCAATTGCAAGTTAATCTCATCTTACACAGATGCCGGCCAATGGGCAGGCTCGGGCCCGGAAGCTAGAGTGGCATCCGATTCGATATCCGCTCCCAGGACCCCTCATGACCCAACCGCCACCCTTCCTCTTCGCAGAACCCCCGCCCACTCCCGATGTCCGCCGCGCGCGGCTGCAGGCGGCCTATCGCGAGGACGAGACCGCGGCGGTGGAACGGGTGCTCGCGGCGGCCGAGCTGCCGGCCCCGGTGCTGGACCGCATCGCCGAGCGGGCGCGCGATCTGGTGCAGAAGGTCCGCGCCGCGCGCATGGGGCAGGGCGGGCTAGACGCCTTCCTGCACGAATACGAGCTCTCGAGCCGCGAAGGCGTGGTGCTCATGTGCCTGGCGGAGGCCCTGCTGCGCATCCCGGACGCCGAGACCGCCAATCTCCTGATCAAGGACAAGCTCGCCGATGCCGATTGGCGCCGTCATCTCGGCAGCAGCGAGTCCCTCTTCGTCAATGCCTCGACCTGGGCCCTCATGCTGACCGGCCGGGTCATCCGGCTCGACCAGCAGGGCGAAGATCTGGCGGCGGTGCTGCGCCGGCTGGTGGCGCGCAGCGGCGAGCCGGTGATCCGCCAGGCGGTCACCCAGGCCATGCGCATCCTCGGCCGCCAGTTCGTCATGGGCCGCACCATCGAGGAAGCGCTCGAGCGCGCGCGCGCCATGGAGAAAAAGGGCTATCGCTATTCCTACGATATGCTGGGCGAGGCGGCGCGAACCGCCAGGGATGCCGAGCGCTACGACCGGGCCTATCGCGCTGCCATCGCGGCCATCGGCCGCGCCTCCCAGGGCCGCGGCCCCATCGAAGGGCCGGGCATCTCGGTGAAGCTGTCGGCGCTGCATCCGCGCTACGAGTTCGCGCAGCGCCATCGCGTCATGGCCGAGCTCGCGCCGCGCCTGGCGGCGCTCGCCGGCCTCGCCAAGGCGGTGGATATCGGCTTCACCATCGATGCCGAGGAAGCGGAGCGCCTCGACCTCTCCCTCGATGTGCTGGAGGCGGTTTCCGCCGATCCGGCGCTCGCCGGCTGGAACGGCCTCGGGCTCGCGATCCAGGGCTATCAGAAGCGCGTCCTGCCGCTGATCGAGTGTCTCGCGGAGATGGCCCATCGCCATGGCCGGCGCCTCATGGTGCGGCTCGTCAAGGGCGCCTATTGGGATAGCGAGATCAAGCAGAGCCAGGAACGCGGGCTCGAGGGCTATCCCGTCTTCACCCGCAAGGCCTCGACGGACGTCTCCTATCTGGCGGCGGCCAAGCGCCTGCTCGCGGATCAGGAGGCCTTCTATCCGCAATTCGCAACCCACAACGCCCATACGCTGGCCGCGGTGCTCGAGATGGCGGGCAACCGGCGCGATTTCGAGTTCCAGCGCCTCCATGGCATGGGCGAGGCGCTCTACGAGCACATCGTCGCACCGGATTCCAGCGGCTATCCCTGCCGCGTCTACGCCCCCTGCGGCAGCCATGAGGATCTGCTGGCTTATCTGGTGCGCCGGCTGCTGGAGAACGGTGCCAACACCTCCTTCGTCAACCGCATCGTCGACGAGAAGCTGCCCATCGAGGAGATCGTCGGCGATCCCGTCGCGCGGGTGCGCCGGCTGGTGAAGAAGCCCCATCCGCACATCCCGCTGCCCGAGGCGCTCTTCGGGCCGGCGCGGCGCAATTCCGTCGGCATCGACCTGACCGACATGCCGCGGCTGAAGCCGCTCGCCGCGGCGATGTCCGAGGCCCAGGCGGAGAGCTGGCGCGCGGCTCCGCTGATCGGCGGCGTCATCACGCCCGGCGCCGTGAGAGCGGTCCTCGATCCCGCCGATCGAAGCCGGCGCGTGGGCGAGGTCACCGAAGCCGATGCCGAGGCGGTGGAGCATGCGCTGGCACGCGCCATCAGGGCCCAGCCCGACTGGAATGGCGGCGGGGCCGAGGCGCGCGCCGGGTGCCTGGAACGCGCCGCCGATCTCATGGAGCAGGACCGCGCCGCGTTCATGGCGCTCGCCGTGCGCGAGGCCGGCAAGACCATCCCCGATGCGCAGGCCGAGCTGAGGGAGGCGGTGGATTTCCTGCGCTACTACGCCGAGCGCGCGCGGGCCGATTTCGCCTTGCCGCTGAATCTCCCAGGCCCGACCGGCGAGCACAATCAGCTGGCTCTTGCCGGCCGTGGCGTCTTTGCCTGCATCAGCCCGTGGAACTTTCCGCTCGCGATCTTCTCGGGCCAGGTCTCGGCCGCGCTTGCCGCCGGCAATGCCGTCATCGCCAAGCCGGCGGAGCAGACTCCTCTCATCGCCATGCGCGCGGTGGAGCTGATGCATCGCGCCGGCGTGCCGGGGGATGTGCTGCATCTGCTGCCGGGCGACGGGCCCAAGGTGGGGGCACCGCTGGTGAGCGACCCCCGCATCGCCGGTGTGGCCTTCACCGGCTCGACCGAGACGGCCCAGGGGATCAACCGAGCGCTCGCGGCCCGCAGCGGCCCGCTCGCAGCACTCATCGCCGAGACCGGAGGACAGAACGTGATGATCGTCGATTCCTCGGCTTTGCCGGAGCAGGTGGTGCGCGACGTGCTGATCTCCTCCTTCCAGAGCGCGGGCCAGCGCTGCTCGGCGCTGCGCATCCTCTGCGTCCAGTCGGATATCGCCGACAAGCTGCTGGAGATGCTGTCCGGGGCGATGGCGGAGCTGAAGGTGGGCGATCCCGGCCTGCTGACAACGGATGTCGGCCCGGTCATCGACGAGGAGGCCCGCGATACGCTCGAAGCCCATGGCGCGCGCATGCGCCGGGAGGCGAGGGAGATCTATCGCGTCGCCCTGGGACCGGAATGTGCCGCCGGCACCTTCTTCGCCCCGCAGGCCTTCGAGATCGACCGGCTGGACCGGCTGCAGCGGGAGGTGTTCGGCCCGATCCTGCATGTGCTTCGCTTCAAGCAGGATCGCCTCGACCAGCTTCTCGATCAGGTGGATGGCCTGGGCTACGGGCTGACGCTCGGCATCCACAGCCGGATCGACGCCACGGTGCGCCATATCCACGGGCGGCTCAGGATCGGCAATACCTATGTCAACCGCAACATGATCGGGGCGGTGGTTGGGGTTCAGCCTTTCGGCGGCGAGCGGCTTTCGGGCACCGGGCCCAAGGCGGGCGGGCCCCACTACCTGCCGCGCTTCGCGACCGAACACACGCTCTCCATCGACACGACGGCAGCCGGCGGCAATGCCTCTCTGCTGTCCCTGCAGGAAGAAGGCCTGTAGACTGGCAAGCACAACCGAAACGCGGGGGGCTATCATGAGGAAGTTGTGGTGCGTAGGTCTGGCTCTGGTGATCGGGCTCGCGTCCGGCGAGGGCGCGAGGGCCCAGGACGCCCAGTCGTTGCAGCAGGAGGTCAAGGACTTCCTAGCCTCGAGCACCGCGGGCTCCAAGATCGTCAGCTACGGAAACGTCACGGTGACGCCGGACGGCGATGCCTTCGCGGTCACGATCGACGATGTCAGGCTGAACCCACCGGATGAGCCGCCCCTCAATATCGGCAAGATCGGCTTCAAGCTCGCCGCCGAAGGCGACGATATCCGCAAGTTCAGCGATGTGACGGTGCCGCAATCCCTGACGCTCACCGGGAGCGAGGGCAAGCCGGTGAAGGTCAGCATCGCCCTCGACC
>DATBBO010000082.1:0-6736 GCA_036270995.1 Dongiaceae bacterium
CATTTCGTGAAGCAGATAACGCCCGGCGACGTGGTCTGGACCTATGCCGGTGTCAGGCCGCTTCATGATGACGAATCTGCCAGCGCCTCGGCAGTCACCCGCGACTATGTCCTCGAACTGGACGACCAGGGTGGCATCCCGCCGCTCCTGTCGGTCTTCGGTGGCAAAATCACGACCTTCCGGAAACTCGCCGAGCATGCCCTGGAAAAGCTGAAGCCGCATTTCCCACAGATCGGGCCTGTCTGGACCCATGCTGCCCCGCTGCCCGGGGGCGACATTCTCAATGCGGATTTCGCCGGCTTCCTGGCCTCGGTGACTACACGCTGGCCCTGGCTGCCCGCGGATCTGGCCGGTCGCTATGCACGCGCCTATGGCACGCGGATCACGCGGCTTCTCGGCGAAGCTCAGGGGATCAACGATCTGGGGCTCCACCTCGGCGACGACCTCTATGGCCGCGAGATCGAGTATCTGATCAATCAGGAATGGGCGGTTACCGCAGGGGACATCCTCTGGCGCCGTTCAAAGCGCGGCCTCCATGTGGCCCCATCGACCATCTCTGCCCTCGAGACATGGCTCGGCGAAGTCCACGCGACAGCGAGCAGGTCATAACCCACCTGTTGCAAAACGGTCGGCGCTCGGATCCATCCTGGCGTTATCCGGACTCCGGCCGTCATACCAGCATCCTCTCAATCCATCCCACCACTTGCTCGATGGTGCCAGCCGTCTCCGCAGCCGGGAGTTCTGGCCGGCGCAGCAGGACGACCGGCAGGCCGAGCTCGCGGGCGGCGACGATCTTGCCGTAGGTCGCCGCTCCGCCGCTGTTCTTGGCGATGACGAACTCGATCCCGCGGCCGTGCAACAGATCGCGTTCGGCCGCAGCGGCGAAGGGGCCGCGCCCGAGCACAATTTCGTGGTCGAGCAACGGCAAGGGCTCGGCCGGCATCTCCACGAGGCGCACCAGGAACCAGAGGTCGGGAATCCCGGCGAAGGCACTCAGCTCCTTGATCCCGACAGTAAGAAGGGCGCGGCGGCCGAGGGAGGGTGCCGCGCGCGCTGCCGCCAACAGGCTATCGACTTCGACCCACCGGTCACTGGTTTCCGCCCGCCATGGTCCGCGCTCCAAGCGGAGGAGAGGCCTTGCGGCTGACCGGCAGGCCTCCACCGCATGGCGGCTGATGGCGGCGGCATAAGGGTGGGTTGCATCGATGACCAGATCGACCTGCATGCGCCGCAGATAGTCAGCAAGTCCTGCCGCGCCGCCGAACCCTCCGGTCCGTAGGTCGCCAGCGGGCCGCCGGGGCTCGACCGTGCGCCCGGCGAGCGAGGTGATGATGCAAAGCCCCGGCTGCGCGGCGAGCGTATCGGCAAGCTGACGGGCCTCGGCGGTGCCGCCCAGGATCAAAAGCCGCCTAGAATCCGGCACGGCCGACCACCTCGCCGGCACGATCGACGACAATGACCTCCACCGTCACATCGCCGTCGAGCATAGCAAGCGCCTGGTCGCGTGCGCGGGCGGCGATGGCATCGCCCAGCAGCAGCCCGGCGGACTGCGCCAAGCCTAGGACCTCTCCTGCTGTGTTAGCACTGCGCACCGCCATGGCCAGAGGCGGCATGGCGCCGAGGCTGAGGAGGACCTCGGCCAGCTGCTCGCGATCAACCTCGCTGCGGCCGGAATGCAGGTCCATGGCCCCACCGGCGAGCTTGGAAAGCTTGCCGAAGCCGCCGGCGATGGTGAGGCGCGGGATCGGATGGCGCCGGAGATATTTCAGCGTGCCCCCGGCGAAATCCCCCATATCGATCAACGCATATTCCGGCAGGTGGTAAAGCCGCTGCACCGTGGCTTCGGAGGTGGAGCCGGTGCAGGCGGCGGCGTGCTCGACGCCGTTGGCGCGGCAGACATCGATGCCGCGATGGATGGAGGCGATCCAGGCAGAGCAGGTATAGGGGTGCACCACACCGGTGGTGCCCAGGATGGAGATGCCGCCCAATATCCCCAGCCTCGGGGTCCAGGTATGGCGCGCAAGCTCCGCGCCATTTGGGACCTCGACAGTGACCTCGAGATCACCGGACGCGCCATGGATCTCCGCTAGCTCAGCGATGGCCTCGCGCATGATCTGCCGCGGCGCGGGATTGATGGCGGGTTCGCCCACGGGGAGCGGAAGCCCGGGCTTGGTGATGATTCCCACGCCTTTGCCCGCCCGGAAGACCACGCCGGCACCGGGCTGCAGCAAGCGGACATGGCTCAGGATCAGGGCACCATGGGTCACATCGGGATCATCACCTGCATCCTTGACAATGCCGGCGGTTGCCAGATCGGGCGACGACAGCGACTGGCGTGCCAGGACGAAGCTCGGCCGGTCACCCTTGGGGAGCCGGATCTCAACCGGATCGGGAAACTTGCCTGTGAGCAGGGCCGCATAGGCGGCCTTGGCCGCCGCCGCGGCGCAGGCGCCGGTGGTCCAGCCCCGGCGCAGAGGGCCGCGCGGCTTGTTTCCCATGCCGTTATTCATAAATCCCATGTCCTGATTTGACTAGTCGAGGGGACGGGAGCCCCTAAAATGGGCCGCATGGAGGAGATTATCCGCGACCTGCCCGCGCTCGAGTCGGGGAGTGTGTGGCTCGCCGGGGCTGGGCCAGGCGATCCTGGCCTGCTCTCGGTCCTAGCGCTCCACGGCCTCCGCCAGGCCGAGGTGATCGTCTATGACGCGCTGGTCGACAGCCGCATCCTCGATCTCGCACGGCCCGGCGTTCAATTGGAATACGCGGGCAAGCGCGGGGGGAAGCCGTCGGCCAAGCAGCGCGACATCTCGCTGCGGCTGATCGAGCTCGCCCGCGAGGGCCGACGGGTGCTGCGGCTGAAGGGCGGCGATCCCTTCGTATTCGGCCGCGGCGGGGAAGAGGCCCTGGCCCTGGTGGCGGCGGGTGTACCCTTCCGCATCGTGCCGGGCATAAGCGCGGGGATCGGGGGACTGGCCTATGCCGGCATTCCGGTCACGCATCGCGAGGTCAATTCGGCCGTCGCCTTCATTACTGGCCATGACTCGAGCGGGCTTGTCCCCGATACGGTCGATTGGGAGTCGCTCTCCCGCGGCGCGCCGGTGCTGGTGATCTACATGGCGCTTAAGCATATCGGGCCCATCGTCGAGCGGCTTCTGGCTGCGGGCCGCGAGCCCGGCGAGCCCGTGGCAGTCGTGAGCAAGGCGACGACCACCGAGCAGCAGGTGCTCGAGACTACCCTGAGCAAGGTAGCGCAAGACATCGTCAGCTCGGGGATCGAGCCGCCGGCCATGGTGGTGGTGGGCGAAGTCGTGCGGCTGCGCGGCGGACTCGACTGGCTCGGCGCCCTTGCCGGCAAACGGCTCATCGCCGAGCCCCTCGGGCAGAAGAGCCGCAGCGAAAGCGCGTGAGGGCCTCTCGCCTGAAGGGACCCGGCCTGATCTTTGCCGCCCCGGCTTCCGGCAGCGGCAAGACGACATTGGTGGCGGGGTTCCTACGTTTGCTTACCCGGCGAGGAGTTCCGGCTTCGGCCGCGAAGCTCGGGCCCGACTACATCGATCCCGCGTTTCATTCGGCTGCCCTGGGTAAGGCCTGCCTCAATATCGATCTCTGGGCCATGCGGCCGGAAACCGTGGCGGCCTTGCTGGAGCGCCTCTCACAAGATGGCGCCTTGGCGGTGGTCGAAGGCGCGATGGGCCTCTTCGACGGCGCGGCCGATGGCACCGCCTCGGCAGCCGATTTCGCGGCGCTGACCGGTTGGCCGGTCATTCTCGTGATTGATGCCCGTGGCCAGGCGCAGTCCGCCGGTGCCCTTCTCGGCGGCTTTGCGCAACACCGCGCAGATATCGCCATCGCCGGGGTCATCTTCAACCGCGTCGGCGGCGCTTCCCACCAAGCCGTCCTGCTCCAAGCCGCCGGGCCGCTTGGTATTCCGGTGCTGGGCTGCGTTCCGCGGGCGGAGGATCTACGCCTGCCGGAGCGCCATCTCGGCCTTGTCCAGGCGATGGAGCATGGGGATCTCGAGAGCTTCCTCGAGCGGCTGGCCGCCCGCCTGGAGCCTCGGCTCGACCTCGGCAAGCTGATCGATTTGGCGGGACGAGTCCGTCCTCAGCCTATGCCATCGAAAATGGAAGCGCTTCCATCCCTGGGCCAGCGCATCGCCGTGGCACGCGATGCGGCCTATGGCTTCGTCTATGCCAGTCAGCTCGATGCTTGGCGCCAAGCCGGTTCCGAGATCGCTTTCTTCTCACCGCTTGCCGATGAGGCGCCGCCCGTGGCCTGCGATGCGGTCTATCTTCCCGGCGGCTATCCCGAACTCCATGCTGGACGCCTGGCCACTGGGAGTATTTTCCTCGAAGGGTTGCGGCGCGTTGCTGCCAGGGGTGGCGTGATCTTCGGCGAATGCGGCGGCTATATGACCCTGGGCACCGGTCTCGTGGACAAGGACGGCCAGCGCCAAGCCATGGCCGGGTTGCTGCCGCTCGAATCTTCCTTCGCCGCACCGCGACTGCATTTGGGGTATCGCCAGGCCAGCCTGCGCGATGCCGGTCCTCTCGGTCTCGCCGGCGCCGCCTTTCGCGGCCATGAATTCCACTATGCGACGGTCATTGCGGAAGGCGAGGGCGAGGCGCTCTTCGATTGCCACGACGCCCTCGGCCGGCCCCTTGGCAGCACCGGCCGCCGCAGGGGCAGGATCGCTGGTTCTTTCATTCATCTGATCGACCGCCGAGTTTAGCGACTGGAGTTTGTCCATACCTTTTGCTCTACCTCCATTCGATGTCAGAATGCAGCCCGCATGAGCACAGGTACCTCGGAAGCCCTTTGGCGATCGATCGCGACCCTTCTGGGTCGGTTGATATTCGCGGGTGTCTTCGCGATGGCGGCGGGCTTCAAATTCGCCGGCATGCAGGCCACCGCGGGTTATATTGCGTCAGCGGGATTCCCGATCCCGCTTCTGCTGGCCTGGGTGGCTGCCCTTCTTGAATCCCTGCTGGCAATCGCATTTCTGACTGGGGTGTTTTTCTCAGAAGCGGCGTTGCTGGCTGCGGTCTATGTGCTGTTCCTGGCCTTCGGCTTTCATGGTCCCGCCCGCTGGGCGGGAAATCAGGCCGAGTTCGGATTCTTCATTGACCACTTCACATTTATCGCCGGTCTGCTGTTCGCCGCTGTAAACGGCCCTGGGGGCTGGGCGCTGCACCGGAGGCTCGGCGGCGGGCTTTAGTACCCTCGAACGGGGATACGGGAAATCTAGAAGACCATCAGGCCGCGGTGGTGCTGTCGTGATAGAGCTGGCGAAGTCTTGCTGCCACCGGGCCTTCGGGCAGCGGCCGGTCCTGAAGGCGTGTCAGCGGCACGACCTCTAGAAGGCTGTTGGTGAGGAAGGCCTCACTGGCCCGGGCCATCTCGGCCGGCGTGACAGGCATTTCCCGCGCTGGAATGCCATGCTTGGCCGCAAGCGTGAGGACAGTATGCCGGGCAATTCCGGGCAGCAGGCCTTCGCTTGGTGGTGGCGTAGTAATCACGCCATCCTGCACCAGGAACAGATTGCTGCGGCTGCCGGCGGCGATGCGTCCGGCGGTGTTGAGCAGAATAGCCTCGTCGAAACCCGCAGCGGCGGCCTCGCCCAGGGCGAGGATATTTTCGAGATAGGCAAGCGATTTGATCCGGGAGAGCGGTGAATGCTCATTGCGCCGGATGCTGGCAAGGCAAGCACTCATGGCGGTGGGGAGCGATGATGGCAACGGGTGGGCTGTGACCATCAGGGTCGGCGTAGGCTCGGCCGGCGGTAGCAGGCCGCGGGGACCGGCACCGCGGGTGAGTGTGATACGAATCGAGGCATCGGCGAGGCCGTTAGCGGCAAGGGTGTCGCGCACCGCCGCGGCGATCTCAGGAAGCACTGGCGGGGGCAGGCCGAGAAGCGCGGCGCCCGCGGCGAGCCGCGTCAGGTGCAAATCCAGGCAGAAGGGCCGTCCACCGTGGACCCTGAGCGTCTCGAACAGCCCGTCGGCAAGCAGCAGGCCGCGATCGGCGGGATCGATCCGCGCCTCGCCAGCATCGATAAGCCGGCCATTCAGATGAATCTTCCTCATGAGGCGCCGCCGAGGAAGTTCTCCAGCAACCGATGACCATGCTCGGTCAGCACGGCCTCAGGATGGAACTGGACGCCAACGACTGGCAGTTCGCGATGGGCAAGTCCCATGATCACGCCGTCATCGCTCATCGCCGTGATCTGGAGGGAGTCCGGCAGGCTCTTGCGATCCACGATGAGCGAGTGGTACCGCGTCACCCGGAAGGGGCTGGGCAGCTCGGCGAAGAGACCGGTGCCGGCATGGGTCACAGGCGAGGTCTTGCCATGCATGACATGCCGGGCACGCACCACCTGCCCGCCGAAGGCCTGCCCGATGCATTGATGCCCGAGGCAGACTCCCAGGATCGGTCGCCAGCCCGAGAACCGGCGCACCACCTCGAGCGAGATGCCAGAGCGCTCGGGCGTACAGGGGCCAGGGGAGATGACGATATGGCTCGGTGCCAGCTTTTCGATCTCGCCAAGGCCGAGGGCATCGTTGCGCCGCACGGTCACCGAACGGCCGAGCTCGCGCATGTAGCGCGCAAGGTTATGGGTGAAGGAATCATAGTTGTCGATCAGGAGGACGCTCATGACGCCGCCCCCGTCAGCACCTCGATCATCGCCTTGGCCTTGGTCAGGCTTTCCTCATACTCGGCGGCAGGATCGGAATCG
>DATBBO010000083.1:0-3429 GCA_036270995.1 Dongiaceae bacterium
CGAGCGGCCTCGCTTGGATTCTGATCGGACTAGCCCTGGTCGCGGCAACAGGACTTGGCGCGGCCCTGATCCTTTCCCGCGCGCGGCTGCGTCTGACCACCCGAGCCCTGAACGCTCTGCCGGTCTCTGTCCAGATCGTCAGTGGCAGCCGGGTTATCTTTTCGAATACGGCATGCCGCAATGAGTTCCCGGATGCCGTGACCCCCATGGCGGAGTTGTTGCGCCGGCGGGCGGCGGGGGAGCCGGCCGAGGCTGAGCTGGCGCGTCTCGGCCAGTCGGGCGGGGGAGGCCGGGCTGCTCTGGCCATCTCCTCCGCCTCGGGCGCCTCGGGCGAGACTGACTGGCGCGAGGTGATCGCCGAGCCCCTGGTTGCGCCGCTCGGCCATGTTTTGTGGCTCTGCCGCGACATCACGGCCGAGCGTCGCGCAGAGGACGCATTGCGGCCCCTGGTCCAGGCCTTGGAGGGTTCGGCCGAACGAGGTGCGCGCTCGGCGGGTCCGGCGCATGGCGGACGGCTCGAGGCACAGCTCGCCCAGACTCTCCGGCTCAAGGCCGTCGGGCAGCTCGCTGGCGGCATCGCCCATGACTTCAACAATCTTCTGACCGTTATGATCGGCTTCTGCGATCTGCTTCTGCTGCGCCACCGCCCCGGCGATCCCTCCTTCCCCGATATCATGCAGATCCGTCAGAACGCCAATCGGGCGGCGAACTTGGTGCGCCAGCTCCTCGCCTATTCGCGGCGCCAGACCCTGCAGCCGCGAGTCGTCGCTCTGTCGGAGGTCCTGGCTGAGCTCGCGCATCTTCTGCGCCGCCTTATCGGCCACAATATCGACCTCAGGATGGAGCATGGCCGTGACCTCCATCCGGTGCTGGTCGATCCGGGACAGCTGGAGCAGGTCATCGTCAATCTCGCCGTCAACGCCCGCGACGCCATGCCGGATGGCGGAGCGCTCACGATTCGCACCGGCAATCTCAAGCTCGACCGGCCGCTCCCCGCCACGGGCGAAACCATTCCGCCTGGCGTCTACGTCCAGATCGAGGTCATCGATACCGGCACCGGCATCCTGCCCGATATCATCGACCGGATCTTCGAGCCCTTCTTCTCCACCAAGCGCGTGGGGGCGGGCACTGGCCTCGGGCTTGCGACCGTCTACGGGATCGTCAAGCAGAGCGGCGGCTATCTGGCGCTCGACAGCATTGTCGGCAAGGGCAGCGACTTTCGGATCTACCTGCCGCGGCATCCGGAGAGGGTGACCTCGCCCCTCAGGCGCGAAGGCGAGGAGGAGGGCCGCGATCTGACTGGCACGGGCACGATTCTGCTCGTGGAGGATGAGGAGGCCGTGCGGCTGTTCAGCGCCCGGGCCCTGCGCAACAAGGGCTACAAGGTGATCGAGGCCCGCAGCGGAAGAGCAGCGCTCGACATCATGAGCCAGACTTCGGACCCCATCGACCTCGTGATCACCGATGTGGTCATGCCGGAGATCGATGGGCCTGCTTTGGTGGAGGGCTTCCGAGCGGCCCGTCCAGGGCTGAAGGTGATCTTCATCTCCGGCTACGCGGAAGCCGCCCTCAGGGTGCCCGACGGCGCCGTCAATCTGCACTTTCTAGCCAAGCCGTTCAGCCTCAAGCAGCTCGCCGGGAAGGTGAAGGACGTGCTGGCGGAGGAGGGGTGACCGGCTGCCAATGGTAGAATATCGAGTGATTTCATCGCCTAAGGGATATTCCCGAATGAGTCCCTGTTTGTTCCAGTTTTGATCCGAATTTCGCTTGCAATTTTGGAACAAAATGCGTACATTCGCGGCCATTGCACTGAACCCGTCCCATATGGAATAAGGGGAGAGAAGCGATGTCACAGCCAGTCCTTAAGGTCATCGAGAAAGAGGGCATGGACAAGTCGAAGGCGTTGGAAGCCGCTCTCGGTCAGATCGAGCGGGCATTCGGCAAGGGATCGATCATGCGGCTCGGCCAGCGGGAGAATGCGGTCGAGTCCGAAGCGATCTGCACCGGCTCCCTCGGGCTCGACATCGCGCTCGGCATCGGCGGGCTCCCCCGTGGCCGGGTGGTCGAGATCTATGGGCCGGAGAGCTCGGGCAAGACGACGCTCGCCCTCCATGTGGTCGCCGAGGCTCAGAAGCAGGGCGGCACCTGCGCCTTCATCGACGCAGAGCACGCCCTCGATCCCAGCTATGCCGCCAAGCTCGGCGTCGATGTGGAGGAGCTCCTGATCTCGCAGCCCGATGCCGGCGAGCAGGCCCTTGAGATCGCCGATACGCTGGTCCGCTCCGGCGCCGTGGACGTGCTGGTCATCGACAGCGTCGCAGCGTTGGTGCCGAGGGCCGAGCTGGAAGGGGAGATGGGCGATTCCCATGTCGGCCTCCATGCCCGGCTGATGAGCCAGGCGCTGCGCAAGCTGACGGGCTCCATCTCGCGCTCGCGCTGCATGATCATCTTCATCAATCAGATCCGGATGAAGATCGGGGTCATGTTCGGCAATCCCGAAACCACCACCGGCGGCAATGCCCTGAAGTTCTATGCCTCGGTCCGCCTCGACATCCGGCGCATCGGTTCGATCAAGGACCGCGACACGGTGGTGGGCAGCCAGACGCGGGTGAAGGTGGTGAAGAACAAGGTGGCCCCGCCGTTCCGGGTTGTCGAATTCGACATCATGTATGGCGAGGGTGTTTCCAAGACCGGCGAGCTCATCGATCTCGGCGCCCAGGCGGGGGTGGTTGAGAAGTCCGGCGCCTGGTTCTCCTATGGCGGCCAGCGCATCGGCCAGGGCCGGGAGAATGCAAAGCAGTTCCTGAAGGAGAATCCCCAGGTCGCAGCCGAGATCGAGAAGGCGATCCGCCAGAACGCCGGCCTTGTCGCCGGTGCCATGATGGATGCCCGGGCTGGCGAGGAGGCAGCGGCCAGCGACGAGGAATAGCATGGCGGGCGGCCGGGGCTCTTTGCTCCGGCCGCCGCACCTGGAGCCGCGGCGACCCTCCTCTCCGCCGGTGGTTCCTTCGAAAACGCGCGACCTCCCCCGTCGCGCGTTTTCCTTTTGGAGGTGCCGCTTGCCCCGGCACGGGCGGCCGCAAAGGCTTGCTGGAAGCGCCAATATCGCCCACATTCAGGGATTGCACGGCATTTGCTGCCTGGAGGCGCTTGGGGCCCCGCCATTGCGGCCCGGAACGAGGATGATGCAGACCGTCAACGATATTCGCCGGAGCTTTCTCGACTACTTTGCGGCCAACGGTCACACCGTCGTCCCATCGAGCCCGCTCGTGCCCCGCAACGACCCGACCCTCATGTTCACCAATGCGGGCATGGTGCAGTTCAAGAACGTCTTCACCGGCGCCGAGAAGCGCGATTACAACCGCGCCGTCACGGCGCAGAAATGCGTGCGCGCCGGCGGCAAGCATAATGATCTCGAGAACGTCGGTT
>DATBBO010000084.1:0-3396 GCA_036270995.1 Dongiaceae bacterium
GGCGCCTCCGGCAGGCTCGCCACATCCGGATGACAGATCTCGCCCTCGACCGTCGTATGCGTGGGGTTCACCAGCATCACCCGGCCCCTGTAGCGCCCGCCCTGCATGTTCCGGACCATGGTGGCGCCGATGGTGCCCGTACGGTCGCTGGCCCCGATGAGCGCCACCGACCGCGGCGCCAGAAGATGGTCGAGGTTGCGGATCGTCATGAGGGATGGTTCTGCGCCCTTGGCCCGGCGCCGGCAACAGGCGGACGGTGAGGATCCCGATCGACGAGGATCCTGCGGCTATGCCGTCGGCGCGCGTCAATCCGCTGAAGAATCGCCGTCGACCAGCGCGCTGAGCCCGTCCATATCGAGGATCGCGATTCCCTTGCGCCCATGCGGGGCGATCAGCTTGGCGTTGCGCAGCTGCGTCAGGGTGCGGCTGACCGTCTCGGTCGTAAGCCCGAGGAAATCGGCCATGTCGGTCCGGCTCATCGGGATATCGAGGGGCGATGCTGGCCGGCGGCGCTTGACGGCGCGCCGCGACAAAGAGATGAGAAAGGAGGCGACCCGCTCCTTGGCCGTCTTGCGGCCGAGCAGCAGCATCTGGTCCTGCGCGGCGGCCAGCTCATGGGCGGTCTCGCCCAGCAGCCGACGCTCCAGCCGGGGCAACTCAACCAGCAGAGCCTCGAGCTTCTTGCGCGGGAAGCGGCAGAGCTCCAGCGGCTCGATGGCCTCGGCGCTATAGGCATAGATGTCGTTGAGGGCGATGCCCAGGAAGTCGCCCGGAAAGAGGAAGCCCGTCACCTGGCGGCGGCCATCGGGCAGGAGCTTGTAGAGCTTCACCGTCCCTCGCACGACGTTGAAGAGGTCGGTCGCCGGTCCCCCTTCCTCGATCACGGTCCTGCCCGGCTCGACATGGTAGCCGGTGATGATGGTTCTGAGCCGCGCCAGCTCGGTTTCCGACAGCGCGCTGCAAACGCTGAGCTCCCGGATCTCGCAAGCCGCGCAACGGCCTTGCAGCCCGGGCGCCAGCCCGGTCTTCGGCAAAGCGGGTGTCAGCACGGTCATAACCTCACCTCCAGCCTGATTGATCTATATCAGGGGCAGGCCGGGGCAAATGCAGCATATTGCCACGTGGAACCTCGCCAGCATGTCGCGCGAACTTATCATCAAGCTTCTCGATCGGGAATCCGTCGATCAGGCCTTTCCCCTGGCTTGCCTGTCGGCATCGGGTCTCAGCCTCGAAGAGTGGCGCCGCTTCGCCACAGGCTCTGCCGGAGCTCTCGGCGCCTCGCACGGTGTGCTCTCGATTCAAAACCGGTCGGGCGTCATCCAGGGCCTCTGCAGCTATCGGTTCGAAGCCTCGCTTCGCCACGGCCGGGTGTGCGTTGCGGAAGATCTCGTGGCCCTCGATCTCATGGACGATACCTGCGTCGCCGACGCCCTGCTGCGGGCGCTGGAGGATCTGGCGCGCCGCGGCGGAGCGGCGGCCCTGCGCCTCAATCTCCCGGGCCAGTCGCCGGCGGGCGATCGCCTGATCGCGCGGCTTCGCGGCCGGGGCCACCGCTGGGAGAGCGTGGGGCTCGTCAAGGAGCTGGGCGCGGTATCCTAGGCCTTGTCGCGAGAGGGCCGTCCCTTGGCTGACGGCCTCGGTCGATCGGGCTAAGCTTCTGTTCCCGAAGGATTGCGGAGGCTGCGAACATGGCTGAGGCTGCGCTACCCCTCACGCCTGCGCCCATGGAGGGGCATGGGGTCTATAATCGCAGCTCGCGGGTCCAGGCGGCAGGCTCCGCGCCCGCGCTTTCCCTGCTGGAGCGGGCCGCGACCCAGGCGGCGCTGGCACCGGCGCCCGAGCCGATCACCATCGCCGATTACGGCTCCTCCCAGGGCCACAACTCGCTGGCTCCGATGCGCGTGGCGATCGCAGCTTTGCGGCGGGCCAGTCCCACCCGCGCGATATCGGTCGTCCATACCGATCTGCCGGACAACGACTTCGCCGCTCTCTTCCGGATGCTGGCCGAAGATCCGAAGAGCTATCTGCGGGGCGATCCGACGGTCTTCGTCTCGGCCATCGGCCGCTCCTTCTATGAGCAGGTCTTGCCGCCCGCGAGCGTCAGCCTGGGATGGAGCTCCTGGGCCACGCAATGGCTGAGCCGGGTCCCCGCACAGATCCCGGACCATATCCAAGCCGCCTTCAGCAAGGACGTGGAAGCCCGTGAAGCCTTTGCCCGTCAGGCCGCGGAGGATTGGCAGTGCTTCCTCGCCTGCCGGGGCCGCGAGATCCGGCCAGGCGGGCGGCTCGTGGTGCTGACCATGGCGCTGGATGAGGCGGGCGGGTTCGGTTACGGGCCGGTCGTCGAGGCCATCCATGACGCCCTTCTAGCCCTGGTCGAGGAAGGCTTCCTCGCGATGGAGGAGGTGCGCCGGATGGCGATACCGACCGTGGCGCGGAGCCGCGAAGAGTTCCAGGCACCCTTCAGGGAGCGCGGCCATGTCGCCGGCCTCGCCATCGAGCATCTGCAGATGTTCCTCGGCGAAGACCGGATCTGGGCGGAATTCGAGCGGAGCCGTGATGCGCAAGCCTTCGGCGCGGGCTGGGCGGCCTTCTCCAGGGCCTCGGTCTTCCCGACCTTGGCTGCCGAACTCAGTGGTGGCCCGGGCGACCCGCGGGCGGGCGAATTCATGGATCGCCTGGAGGCCATAATGGCTATGCGCCTCGCGATGGCACCGGTGCCGATGCAGATGCCGCTCGCCCGCATGCTGCTTGTCAAGGAGGGCAGCTGAGTCCGGGGGCGGTTTGCAATCGGGCGCCCAGCGCGCCATATCTGCCCGACGGAGAAACAGAAGGGAGGCGATCAATGGCCGGCGACCAGCCCGCACCCAGCGGCCCCGATCTGGCTCAAGGCATAGCGCTCGCCGATCTTCCCGATGGCGGCAAGCTGGTCGGCCATCTGGGCGAGGATCAGATCCTGTTGCTGCGCCGCGGGGGCGAGGTCTTCGCCATCAGCGCCTCCTGCACCCATTACAGCGGACCGCTGGCCGAGGGCCTGGTGGTGGGCGACATGATCCGCTGTCCTTGGCACCATGCCGGCTTCGATATCCGCAGCGGGGAAGCACTCCGCGCCCCGGCGCTGAGCCCGCTCGGCTGCTGGGCGGTGGAGCAGCGGAGCGGTAAAATCTTCGTCCGCGGTAAGCGCGCCTCGGCGCCGGCGGCGATCCAGGCTGTCGGCAAGGCACCCGACCGTATCGTCATCATAGGCGGCGGGGCCGCCGGTTTCGCCGCAGCGGAGCGCCTGCGCCGCGCCCGGTACCAGGGCAGCATCGTCATGCTGAGCGACGACAGCGCGGCGCCCGTCGACCGCCCGAACCTCTCCAAGGACTATCTCGCCGGCAATGCACCGGAGGAGTG
>DATBBO010000085.1:0-5518 GCA_036270995.1 Dongiaceae bacterium
CAGGGCCGCCATGCTCCGCGGCGGATTCGCCACCCGCGCCGTGTCATAGATGAAGACGATCTGGGCCATGCCCCAGGGCGCCTCCAGACCTTCCACCGGCACGGTGAAATCCACCGCCGTGGTCGACTTGCCCGCGACATCCACCAGCCGGTAGCTCGGCGTCATCTGGGTGAAAGGGCCGAACAGCAGGCCCTGGCGCTTCATGGCGGCAAAATTGGCGCCGTTGATCCAGATGAGATCGACCGAACCGCCGTCGCTGCGCCCGGCGGTCTTCTCCGCCAGCACCCGGGCCACCGCCTCGCCGGTGTCCGACAGTTTCACCTGGCGCAAGGTGACCCCGTAATCGGCCTGAAGCCGCTCCGCCGCCCAGGCGATGAAGGCGTTGATCTTGGGATCCCCACCCCAGGCGTTGAAATAGACGGTCTCGCCCCTGGCCTGGGCCAGGGCCTGGCTCCAGCTCGCGGGCGCGGGATCGGCGAGCGCTGCTTGGCCAGCGAAGCCGCCAAAAGCGAGGAGGAGAGGGATGAAGCGGCGAAGGGAGATCATGGGGACACCGTGCGATCGACGGCCGGACAATAGCCGCCGCCCGCCGCCGCCCGCCAGCATCTCCCACGGAAACTTGAATGCGGCCGACCCTCGCCGCGATCGAGCGGTTATCTCCCCTTCAGGACGGGCTATTTGTACGGATCGGCCGCGTCGCGCAAGCCGTCGCCGAAGAAGTTGAAGGCGAGCACGACCAGCATCACCGGCAGGACCGGCAGGAGCAGCCAGGGATAGAGGACCACGACATTGATGTTCTGGGCCTCGTTCAGCAGCACGCCCCAGCTGGTGATCGGCGGGCGCAGGCCAAGCCCGAGGAAGCTGAGCGCCGTCTCGCCCAGGATCATGCTGGGGATGGCGAGCGTCGCCGAGGCGATCAGGTGGCTGGTGAAGCTTGGCAGCAGATGGCGGAAGATGATGCGCCGGGGCCGCGCCCCCATGAGCTGGGCGGCGACGCAGAAATCCTCCTCGCGCAGGGAGAGGAGCTTGGAGCGCACGGCGCGGGCGAGCCCGGTCCAGTCGAGGAGGCCCAGGATCACGGTGATCCCGAAATAGACGAGCAGCGGGCTCCAATCCACCGGCAGCACGGCGGAAAGCGCCAGCCAGAGCGGCACATGCGGGATGGAGCGCATGACCTCGATCAGGCGCTGGGCGATGTTGTCGACGATGCCGCCGTAGTAGCCCGCGAGGCCCCCGATGACGATGCCGAGCAGGAAGCTGACCGAGACGCCGATGAGCCCGATGGTGAGCGAGACCCGGGCGCCATAGATGATGCGGCTCAGCACGTCGCGCCCCAGCCGGTCGGTGCCCAGCAGGAAGGCCGTGCCTCCCTTGGCCGGGCAGAAGAGATGCAAGCTCCCCGGCACCAGGCCCCAGTAGCTATAGGCCTCGCTCTGGCAGAAGAAGCGCAGCGGCTGGATCTTGCCGCGGTCCTCGGCGTATTCGCGTTTCAGGTTCTCCAAGTTCAGGTGCTGCTTCATGCCGTAGACGAAGGGGCCGATGAAGCGGCCCTGATCGTCGAAGAAATGGAGGCGCTGCGGCGGGGCGAAGATGGCGGCCATGTGGCGGCTATGCAGCGCGTAGGGGGCGAGGAACTCGCTGAAGAAGATGGAGGCGTAGAGGATCAGGAGGAAGACGCCCGACCAGACCGCGAGGCGGTGCGTGCGGAAGCGCCACCACATCATCTTCCATTGCGAGGCGAGGAAGAAGCGCTCCTGCTCAACGGACATCCGCTCGACGGATTCGCGATCGAAGGGCGCCGTCGAGACCAGATGCGGGAGCGGTGCTTCGCCGGGCCTGGTCCCCTCCGGCCGCGCGCCTTCTGGACGTCCGGTGGGGACCTCGGCGAGGGCCGGCTCGCCGGAAGGTACAGGGCCGTCGGATCTGGAATGTATCGGCTGCATCTTTCTCAGCCGTCACCCCGGCGCGATCCCCGGATCGAGTCCGGGGAGGGGTCCAGGGCAACCAGTGCGCCCTTGCGACCCTGGATCCCGGCTTCCGCCGGGATGACGGAAGAAAGCAGTCGCGCCATTCCGGTCAAGTCCAGGGAGGGGGCCAGGGCAGGCGGCACGACCCCGCAACCCCTGGATCCCGGCTTTCGCCGGGATGACGAAGGAGGGGAAGAAGCGAGCCGAGCCGCATGCGACCATCCTGCCGGTCAGGGGGCGGGGTCGAGCCAGAAGGTGTCGGGGCGGTAGACGCCGAAGAACTCTCCCGGCGAGAAGCTCCACATCGCGTCCTTCGGCACATTGTGCAGGCGGTTCGACACCACCACCGGCTGCGGCGCCGCGTTGACGGTGCCGATGGAGAAGACCTGGTCGGTATAGATCCCCAGCATCTTCTCCCAGATCCCGGCCCGCGCGCCGTCATCCGCCGACGTGTTCCACTGGCCGAGAAGATCCAGCAGCTGCTTGGCCTCCGGCATGTCCGGGGCCTCGCCGGCCTGGCCGTGGGATTCGAAGTACTGCCCCCATTTCGACCATTGCAGCCCGTTGTATTGGTTGGCCGGCGCCAGATCCACGGGGCTGGATTGGGCGGTGGGCAGGCCGTTATCGAGGCCGCTCCAGGCCGAGATCAGGGTATCGCCGTTGAAGATGCGCCCGCGGAAGCTGTCCTGCTCGAAGGGCTTCGTATAGAGCTTGACGCCGATCTGGCCCCAGCTGTCGCGGATCAGCTCGAGGATGTCGGCCTCCTCGGGCACCTGGTTGGCGGTCTCGACCGTGATGGCGAGAGGGCGCCCGTCCGGGAGCTGGCGGGTGCCGTCGCCGTCCTTCTTGGTGAGCCCGATCTCGTCCAGCAGCTTGTTGGCAGCGTCGACGTCGAATTGCGCGTAGGCGCTCTGGAACTCCTTCTTGTAGAGCGGGCTCTCCGACAGCACGGTGTTGGCGCTCTCGCGCGCCAGCCCGCCGAAGATCGCCTGGTTGATCTCGTCGCGGTTGATCCCGAGGGAAAGCGCGCGGCGGAAGCGCACGTCGCGGATCAGCTTGCGCCAGGCGGGATCCGTGGCGGTGAGGTTCGGATAGAGGGCGAAGCTGGAGCCGTTGCCGGTCTTCCACAGCAGGACGTGGAACTTACCGGTCTTCTCCGCCTCCTTGAGGAAGGTGTAGTCGCCAAAGCGCAGCTTGAGGCCCTGGAGCATGGATTCCCCGGCCCCGGTCTTGGCCGGGATCAGCTTGCCATCGGCGATGGTGCAGATCACCCGGTCGATATAGGGGAGCTGGCGGCCCTGGGGATCGACGCGAAAGTAATAGGGGTTGCGCTCGAAGACGAAGCGGTCGGCGGGCGGCTTGGTCTTCAGCACCCAGGGCTCGAGGGTGGGGAGGCTGGGGCTGTCGTTGCGGTACTGGTTGGCCTTGCGGTTGAAGAGCTGGGCCCAGTTGCGGGCGCCGGCATCCTTGACCGCCGCGTCGAGGGCGTCCTTGTCGGCATATTTGACGTGGTACTTCTTCAGGAACTTGCTCGGCTGATAGATGAAGAAGTTGGGCTCGAGGGCAAGCGCGGGGAGGAAGCCGGGATTGGGCTTCGTCCAGCTGTAGCGGATCGTGGTCTTGTCCACGACCTCGACCTTGGGCAGCTCGCCATCGACGAGGAACTCGACCGGCGGGCCCAGCGGGTTCAGATCCTTGTTGGTGGCGACATCCTCCCAGTAGAAGCGGAAGTCCTCTGTCGTGAAGGGATTGCCGTTCGACCACTTCATCCCCTTGCGGAGATGGAGGGTGAAGACCTTCTGCCCCTCGACCTCGAAGCTCTTCAGCACATTGGGCACGAGGTTGAAATGCGAGTCATAGGCGACCAGCTCGGCATAGCCGTAGATGATCAGGTATTTGATGTCCTTGACGTTGGACATCAGGGTGGCGAGATCGCCGCCATATTGCCCCGGCGTCTGGTCCGGCCATTGGAACTCGGCGACCATGGGAGCCGCCGGCAGGCGGTCCGCGACCGCGGGGAGATCACCCTTCTTGACCGCATCGGCGAAGAAGGGCGGGTCCTGATAGGCCGGCGCGGCGAGCGCGCTGCCCGTGGCGAGGGCGAGCAGGAGGACGACCAGAGCGGGGATCGGTTTCATGGCGCGAGGAGCTTCCTTTCGGCGGATGCGGTTTGATCCTTGTCCGGGCTGGTCGCCTTTGCGGCCGGAGGAGGCGGGGAAGGAACCATCCTTGGGGGCAGGCCATGCAGCGGCGCCGCATCCGACAGCGCGCCGGATGGCGCAATTCCTCCCATGACAATCGCCACGCCGGCCCCCGTCAGCGTCAATCTCCCAGTTCGCAAGCTCCCATTTCGGCCGCCTACGGCGTGCCGCTCCCAGACACCGGCGCATGGTGAACATGGGCCCCACCGCCGTCAAGCGGGCCGGGGGTTCCGCCATCATGGCCGGGCCGAGGCCGGGACTGTCCGGCTAGGCCGGTGACCCGCTCTCTCTACGTCATGGTCGGCGAAGGCCGACCATCCACGAGCTTGCCTTCCGCAAATCCGCCATTTGGCTCCTATTCGGGCGGTAACTGCCGCGTCCTTGTCCGTTTCGAGGGGGCTGGGTCTACATCATGACCAACAGGCCTAACGGCACGCTCTATATCGGCGCGACGTGCGACCTACCGCGCCGCGCGTGGCAGCGCCGAGAGGGGCTGATAGAGGGCTTCACAAAGCGCTACGGTCTCACTCGCCTCGTCTTCTTCGAACGCCATGACGACATTCAGGCTGCAATCCGGCGGGAGAACGGCCTGAAACGCTGGCCTCGGGCTTGGAAGGTCCGGCTGATCGTCGCGACCAATCCGGACTGGGATGATCTTTATGATCGACTGACTTAGACGAGAGTGTTTTTTCCTACGATGCTTGTGGCTGGCAAACTCGTGGATGGTCGGCCTTCGCCGACCATGACGGTAAAGGGAGCGAGGGCGCACAAGACAATCGCGGGTCTTCGCCCGGCTGTGCTGGCATAGAGCAACAGGGTCGGACAGCCATGGGCGAGTACCCGTCGCAGCCGCTAGGCCCTCTGCTCCTCCACCCGATCGCTGAGCGGCTGCTCGAGCCGGCTCATCATTTCCTTCGGCACCACCTGCCAGAAATGATCCCGCACCAGCGCCCAGTCGTTGAGGAGCCGCCGGGCGAAGCGGGACTGGGTCTCGGCGACATGCTCGCCGATGAGGGCCTGGAGGCGCGCCTCCCAGAAGTTCGAGTCGATCCGCTGCCAGATCACCGAATCCCCGTTCACATAGCTCGGGAATCTCTCGGCCTCGTCATAGACGAAGGCCATGCCGCCGCTCATGCCGGCGGCGAAATTGTCGCCGACGGGGCCCAGGATCACGGCGGTGCCGCCGGTCATGTACTCGCAGCCATTGGCCCCGCAGCCCTCGACCACGACATCGGCCCCTGAGTTGCGGACGGCGAAGCGCTCGCCGGCCTGGCCGGCGGCGAAGAGGCGGCCGGCGGTGGCGCCGTAGAGGACCGTGTTGCCGATGATGACGTTCGCCTGGGTCACGAG
>DATBBO010000086.1:0-4798 GCA_036270995.1 Dongiaceae bacterium
ACGGAGACCGGGCCGGCGACGCGGCGCTTTCCCATCATGAGATCGCCTCGGCTGGCTGGTCTCGGAATACGGCTATAGATGACTGGTTCCGGTTCGTCCTAGAATTTCATTCCTATACCTTTGTTGCCACGGAACGCGGAAAATTTATCGCGGGTCAGGTGACTCAGCCATTGGAAGGCCGGCAGCCCCCGGCCTCTCAACTGATGGCCGCCGGAACGGAGGCTAGAGAATGCTGCTGGGCTGCATCGCGGATGATTTCACCGGCGCCAGCGATCTCGCCAACACGCTCGCCAAGAGCGGCTTCCGCACAACGCAGTTCATCGGCGTGCCCGACGGGCCGGCCGCGCCCGATTGCGAGGCCGGTGTGGTCGCCCTCAAGAGCCGCTCGATCCCGGCGGCCGACGCCATCGCCCAGTCGCTCGCGGCACTCGGCTGGCTGAAGGCTCAAGGCGCCGAGCAGTTTCTTTTCAAATACTGCTCGACCTTCGATTCCACGCCCGAAGGCAATATCGGCCCGGTGGGCGAAGCCCTGGCCGAGGCGCTCGGCGCGCGCGGGGTTGCGGTCTGTCCGGCCTTTCCCGAGACCGGGCGCAGGGTGTTCCAGGGCCACCTCTTCGTCGCCGACAAGCTGCTGTCGGAATCGGGCATGGAGCATCACCCGCTCAACCCGATGACCGATGCGGACCTGCGCCGCTGGCTTCGGCGACAGACCCGACATCCCGTCGGCCATGTCGCTTGGCCCATTGTCGCCCAGGGCGCGGCGTCGATCCGTGCGGCATTGCAGGCGAGCGCAGCCAGGGGCGAATTGCTGACCGTCGTCGATGCCGTAGAGGATCGCGATCTCCTGGCGCTGGGCGCAGCCCTCGACGGTGCCGCCCTGCTGACCGGCGGCTCCGGCATCGCGCTCGGGCTCGCCGCCAACTTTGCCAAGGACGGGAGGCTGGGCAAGCGAGGTTCGGCCTTCCGGCCGCGGGTCGGCCCCGCGGCGGTGCTCGCCGGAAGCTGCTCCGGCGCCACGCTGGGGCAGGTGGCGGCATTCAAGAGCGCGCATCCGGCGCTCGCGATAGAGATCGACGCGCTGATGGCCGGCGAGATCTCCATCGAGAACGCCCTCGGCTTCATGGGCGCTCATCTCGCCGAGACGCCGCTGTGCTATTCCTCCGCGCCGCCCGAGGCGGTGCAGCGCGCCCATGCGCGCCATGGCCGTGCCGCCGTGGCCGAGCGGGTCGAGAGCTTCTTCGGGGGCCTCGCTCGTGGCCTCGCCGGCCTCGGTGTCGGCCGTCTCGTCGTGGCCGGCGGCGAAACCTCCGGCGCTGTCGTGACCGCGCTCGGACTCGGCGCCTTCGATATCGGTCCCGAGATCGCGCCTGGCGTGCCGGCGCTCTCCACGCCTGGAGGCGCGTTCGCCATCGCTCTCAAATCGGGCAATTTCGGCGGTGCCGATTTCTTCGCCAGGGCGCTCCGCATGCTGGAGGGCGGCAGAGCGACTGAGGCACCCGTCTCGCCCTAATGACAACGGCCGCCGGCGAGGCCGGCGGCCGCTATCGCTCCCAGCAGACGATGGTCAGGCGGCGGCGTCGGACTTCCGCTGGTAAGCCTGGGAGCAGTGGGCCGCGCAATAGGGCCGGCCGGGTACAGCCTCCTCTCCGCAGAAGTGGAAGCCGGGCTGCTTCGGATCCCCCATCGGCCAGGAGCAGGCCTTGGTCCCGCTGCGCAACGCCTTGCCGGCCGAAGGCACCGGCGGCGCCTCGGCAGGAAGGGGCGGCAGGGGCGCCGGTGTCTCGACGACAGGTGCGACGACCTCGCGTGTCAGCTCTTCGGCAATGGCGGCGGCTGGCGCCGTACGGGCCTGCCTCGGGGCGGCCTGGTGGCCCTCCTCGCGGCGGATAGGCGAAGGCCGTCCCCTCAATCCGAGACGATGAGCCTTCCCGATAACGGCATTGCGGGTGACACCGCCCAGGAGCTCGGCGATCCGGCTGGCGGTCTGTCCCTGGCCCCAAAGGCGACGCAGCTCGTCGATGCGTTCGTTTGTCCATTCCATAGCGACACCTACGATATCTAGTAGATGCGCTATTTGAACCTACTATATGCCGGCATGCAAGCGGTGATTCGAGTCGCGGCCATAATCCTGTAATCTCGCACTGTTATGAGAGAAAACTCTCATAACCTCTTGTCTTGACGTGTTTATGTTGAAAGTAAGGCGTTTTGAAGGCCGAGGCTGAGATATCGGTTCACATCCCCGACACGACTCGGAGCTGGCGCTCGATCACACTAAGGATAGCGGCCAAGTCCTTGCTTTGCTTGAATTGGCGTCCTTCTGACAGGACGCGATAGCCGATGCTGCGTTCGCGGCTCAGATATTTGGTGATGACGAAAGCGGGGCGGGCGTAGCTGCGCTTGAAGACGGAGAACATGGCGAGGCCGGGTCGGTGGTCGATCGCGTAATCCCGCCATTCTCCGGCCGCGACTCGGCGGCTATAGAGCGAAAGAAGGAGGTTCAGTTCAGCACGGGTGAAGAACAGATGGCGGGCGACCGGCCGGCGATCGGCGAGTCGGATCAACTGCGACATCGGCCTGTGACGAGCTCCCTTGATCGACCGATGACAGTTTCGCGCCATTCCGCGCCGCGGTCCAGCCCCGCAATGTCGCAGCGCGTCGGAATGGCCGCAGATTCATCGAGAATTTAGGGTCCGCTGCCTTTGCAACGCTGGGGGCGAGCCGCTATGTTACCCCGCTCTTAAAGGCGCCGAGGACATCGTGGCTGATATTTTTCGCGAAGTAGATGAGGAACTTAGTCGTGACCGGGCGATGGCCGCCTGGCGCAAGTACGGCAAGTACGTCATCGTCTTCGCGGGCGTGGCCGTGCTGGCGGTCGCCGCCTTCAGCGGCTGGCAGGACTATCGCGAGCGCCAGCGCCAAGCCGAGGGTCGCGCCTATTTCCAGGCCATCGATCTCGTCATGAAAGACGACAACAGGGCGGCCACGGCGGCGATGGCTCAGATCGCCTCCAATGGCGGCGGCTACCGGTTGCTGGCGCTGCTCGAGGAGGCCTCGCTGAAGGTGAAGGCCGGCGACCGGGCAGGCGCGGTCAAGATCTATGACGATCTGGCGGCCGATAGCGGCGCCAGCCGTCCCTTCCGCGATCTCGCGACAATCCTCTCGGTCATGGTTTCCCTCGACAAGGGCGATCCAGCGGCGCTCAAGCAGCGGCTTCAGCCCCTCGCCGCACCGGACCAGCCCTTCCATCCCTCGGCGGTAGAGTTGGAAGGTCTGCTGGCGCTCCGCCAGGGCGACTTCAAGGCGGCCAAGCAGAACTTCCGCAGCCTGGCTGACGACGCGATGGCGCCCACGGGCCTGCGCCAGCGCGCGACTCAAATCCTGGCCTGGATTGGTGATCGGGGAGGAGCTTGATGCGCCGCCTTGCGGTGGCGCTGGCTACAGTGGCGCTTCTCTCCGGCTGTCAGACGGCGAAGGATTTCCTCGGAATCGGCACTTACCAGAAGCCCCTCCCGGGACAGCGCGTCTCCGTTCTTCAGCTCAGTAGCGGCCAGACTGCCGATCCGGCTCTTGCCGATGTGAAGGTGCTGCTGCCGCAGCCCTTCGCCAATCCGGAGTGGCCTCAGCCCGGCGGCTATGCCAGCCACGCCATGTATCACCTGGAGCTCGGTGGCAGCCTGCATGTGGTCTGGAAGGCCAGCGTCGGCTCGGGCGCGGATTCCGACCTGAAGATCCTGTCGGAGCCGGTGGTAGGTGGGGGCCGTGTCTATGCCATCGACGCCGAATCCCAGGTTTCCGCCTTCAATGCCGATTCCGGAGCCCGGCTCTGGCGCACCGATGTGGCAGGCGATGTGGATAGCGACAAGCTGCTGGGCGGGGGTGTGGCCTATGACAGCAGCCGGGTCTTTGTCGCCACCTCCTTCGGCGATGTGATCGCCCTCGATGCGGGCTCGGGCAAGCAGATCTGGCGGAAGACGGTGGGCGCTCCGATGCGCACCGGCCCCACAATCGCCGACGGCCGGGTCTTCGTCGTGAGCATCGACAACAATCTGGTGGCACTCGCCGAGGATGACGGCCGGCGGCTCTGGAGCCATAACGGCCTCAACGAAACGGCCGGCCTGCTCGGCACGGCCTCGCCGGCGGTCGACCAGAACGTGGTCGTCGTGGTCTACAGCTCTGGCGAGATCTACGGCCTGCGCGCGGATACCGGCCGCACGCTGTGGAGCGACACCCTCGCCGGCCAGATCCGCGGCGGCGCCGTCGCCACGCTGGCGGATATCCGTGGCCGGCCCGTCATCGATCGCGATGCCGCCATTGCCATCAGCAACAGCGGCACGATCGCCGCCCTCGACCTGAAGACGGGCACCCGCATCTGGGATGCGAATTTTGGCGGCAGCCAGGCGCCCTGGGTCGCCGGCGACTATGTCTATGTGCTGACGACGGATCAGCAGCTGCTCTGCCTCACGCGCCAGGACGGCAAGGTCCGATGGGTGAGCCAGCTGCCCAAATATGCCGATCCCGCGAAACCGACCGAGCCGATCCTCTGGCATGGGCCGGTCCTGGCCAGCAATCGCCTGATCCTGACCAGCACCAACAGCACGGCTCTTGCCGTATCGCCCTATACGGGCAAGTTTCTGGGAGAGGTCGCGCTGCCCTCGCCGACCCATCTGCCGCCGGTCGTCGCCAAGGGCACGCTCTATATCCTGTCGGACAACGCCGATCTCATCGCCTTGCGCTGAGGTCCGGCTCGTGGTCTTCACCCTTGCCATCGTCGGGCGGCCCAACACCGGCAAGTCGACCC
>DATBBO010000087.1:0-9063 GCA_036270995.1 Dongiaceae bacterium
AGCGGACGACATAATAGCCCGCCGTCACCATGAAGGCCGACTGGGGTGCCACGGCATCGGCGACTTTCGAATTGGGGCCAGGGGCGCCGAGGCCGGTGGCAAAGACCTCCCAATGGATCGGATCGGTCACGATCCTGCCGCCGGTATAGGGAATCATCCGGACGGCGACGATGGAGGTATTGAGGACAATCGTCTTGGCGACCGGGACGGCGCCGACGGTCAGCGGCTGGGTGACCACCGCCTCGCGCTGCTTGATGGTGACGACGTAGTCGCCCGGCGGGATGGAGAACTCACCGCGGGGCCCGGTCATGGAGGCGACCTGAAGGCCGATCTGCTTGTTGCTCTGGCCGGGCTTACTGACGGTCCATACCAGCGGCTCGTGCAGCGGCGGCGAGCCCTGGATGATGGTGGCCTGCAGGGTGACCTTGACCGGCGTCAGCGAAGCGGCATTGGTCGGCTGCGGCGGCAGGGCGGCAACCTGGCTTTGTTTCGCGGACTGCGACGCCACGGGGACGCTGCCACTCGCGGCCTTATTCGCGGTACCGGTCGTGTTCTTGGCGGCCGTCGTGGTGGGCGGCGTCGTCGTCTTGGTGGTCTTGGCCGCGATCGCGACGGACTTGTCCGTGCCGGGCTTCAGGCTCGGCACGTTCGCCGGCCAGGGCTGCTGAGCCACCACGGGCGCGGGCGCCGGGGCCTCGGCAGGCTGCACGGCGGCTGGCGCCTGCTGGGGCGCGGCGGCCGGCGGCGCCGGCTCGGCCAGCGGAAACGGCACTGTAGCTGTGGGCGGGCCGACGAGCAGCGTACTGTCCGGCTTGGTCCGGATACTGGAACTATCGTTCTCGGCCTCTGCGACGGCCGCAAAACTGGCGACCAACAATGCGGCTAGGACAAGCGCGCGCACCCTTTCCCTCCGTAGCGACGTGTTGTGCTCGATGAAACCTACATACCCCATAGGGGCCTCAGCCAACAAGGCAATTGCTTACAGAATCATCACAGAAGGAGGCAGAAAATGTCCTTGCCCAGCTGTTCCCAGCCGAACATCGACCCGGGCGGGTCTGCCGATCACTCAAGCTCCAGGCAAAGCTCCCGCCCGCAGAGCATTGATCCTCCAGGATTGGCCCACCCCGCTCACCTCATCGTCCGGCGAGAAATGCCGCCATGTGGAAAGCCATCTCCGCGGCGGGATAGGCATGGGCCCGCCCGACGGGGCAGGCAAGCCGCGCCAGGCATCCCTCTTCGCGGCAGGTGCCTCCCCGCGGTCCCGCAACATGGTCGCGGCAGCGTGCGACGTCATAGCGGCCGGGCGTGAAGGCGTCGACTGGACAGCCCGAAAGACAGGGCCGTTCAATGCAAGAATCGCAAGGGCTTGGCCGCTGCTCCCGCGGTGGCAGCGGAAGCCGCTCGGCGAAGGTGAAGGCACCGCGATAGGCGTGCCACAGCCCGTAATCGGGGTGGATCAGGATGCCCAGCGGCGATGGCGCCACCGAATCGGCCTTCATGGCCCAGCGCTGGAAGGGCAGCCAGGGCGGGCCGCCGAAGGGAAAGAGCGCCCTCGCCCCGAACTCCGGCGCCAGAGAGCCGAGGATGCGCCGGGTCCAGCGATCGAGCCCGTGGGGCGCGCCATCCGCCCGCTCCGGCGAAGCGTTGAAGATGGGCCAGATCGACCCGCCGAGATTGCCCAGCAGCAGGATCGTCCCGCAGGGCCGGCCTTCCAGCTCCGGCACGCCGTCTTCCGCGACTGGATGAAAGGCGCCCCGAAGGGCGAGGCCATGGGGCTTCAGGCCCTCTCCGATCCGCTCCAGCACTGCCGCGCGCGCCGCCATGGGCGAAGCTGGCGCGGCGCCTACGCTCGCTGTCAAGCCCGCAGGCCGTTCTTCAGGCTTGTGAAGGGCCGGCTTTGCCGCGATCCTCGGATCAACGAGGGGTCCGGTGGGAGGCGGTCATGGGCGAACTCGCCCAGAGCTACGTGCATGGCGCCAGCGACCGACCGCTGATCGGCGATACCATCGGCGTGCATCTGGACCGCATGGCCGCGCTCTCGCCCGACCGCCCGGCGCTTATCGTCCGGCAGCAGAACATTCGCATGAGCTATGGCGAGTTCCGCAACCGGACGGATGAGCTGGCGGCGGGGCTGATCGCGCTCGGCTTCGGGCCGGGGGACCGGCTCGGCATCTGGTCGCCCAACAATGCCGAATGGGTGCTGACGCAATTCGCCACGGCCAAGGCCGGAATCATCCTGGTGAACATCAACCCGGCCTATCGCCTGCACGAGCTGGAATACGCCCTCAACAAGGTGGGCTGCCGCGGCCTGATCCTCGCCTCGGCCTTCAAGACCGGCGACTACATCGCCATGATCCGAAGCCTCTGCCCCGAGATCGATGGTGCCAATCCCGGCCGCCTCGAAAGCGCGAAGGCGCCGGATCTCCGCTGGGTCATCCGCCTCGGCGCCGAGAGGACGCCCGGCATGCTGAACTTCGGCGAGATCGCCGCGGCGGCGACAGCGCAAAGCCGGCAGCGCCTCGCCGAACTCGCCGGGGAGCTGCAGTTCGACGATCCCATCAACATCCAGTTCACCAGCGGCACCACCGGCAACCCGAAGGGTGCCACCCTCACCCACCACAACATCCTGAACAACGGCTTCTTCATCGGCGAGGCCATGCGCTTGACCGAGCAGGACCGGCTCTGCATTCCCGTGCCGCTCTATCACTGCTTCGGCATGGTGCTGGGCAATCTCGCCTGCATCACCCATCGCTCCTGCATGGTCTATTCCGGCGAGGGCTTCGATCCCCTGGCGGTGCTGGAGACCGTCGCCGCCGAGCGCTGCACCGGCCTCCATGGCGTGCCGACCATGTTCATCGCGCTGCTCGACCATCCGCGCTTTTCCGAGTTCGACCTTTCCAGCCTGCGCACCGGCATCATGGCCGGCAGCCCCTGCCCCATCGAGGTGATGAAACGCTGCACCGAGAAGATGCATATGCGCGAGATCACCATCGCCTATGGCATGACCGAGACGAGCCCGGTCAGCTTCCAGAGCTCGGTCGACGATCCCATCGAGCGCCGGGTCTCGACCGTGGGGCGCATCCAGCCCCACCTGGAGGTGAAGATCGTCGATGGCGAGGGCCGCATCCTCGCCCCGGGTCAGCCGGGAGAGCTGCTGACCCGGGGCTATTCCGTCATGCGCGGCTATTGGGACGACGAGCCCCGTACCCGCGAGGCGATCGATGCCGGCCGCTGGATGCATACCGGCGATCTCGCCACCCTCGACAAGGCGGGCTATTGCAACATCGTCGGCCGGATCAAGGACATGGTCATCCGGGGCGGGGAGAACATCTATCCCCGCGAGGTGGAGGAGTTCCTCTATACCCATCCCAAGATCGCCGATGTCCAGGTCTTCGGCGTGCCGGATGCCAGATATGGCGAGCAGCTCTGCGCCTGGATCCGCCTGCATGCGGAGGGGAGCCTGACGGCGGGCGAGGTCGCGGCCTTCTGCCAGGGGCAGATCGCCCATTACAAGATCCCGAGCCATATCCGCTTCGTCGACGCCTTCCCCATGACCGTCACCGGGAAGGTGCAGAAATTCATCATGCGCCAGAAGATGATCGAGGAGCTGGGCCTCACCGAGGCGAAGACCGCCTAGCGGGGACTCGAGCGGATCGGACGGAACGCCCAGGGGCAGGGCTTCACCTGTTTTTGCAGGAAGTTTACAGGCGGACAGAGTGACGGCGGATGGGCCCGTGGCTGTTTCTGCAGCGGATTTACAGCCAAGGCGACCTCGCTTCGGGTCGCGATGGAGGGGCCGGTGATCTGCTTCTGCAGGGAATCTGCAGGCATTCTTCTTCTCCGCCCGGAGGTTGCACGTTACCGGCCGCGCTCTCAGCCAATGTCGAGCGTCGTCGGGAGCCAGCGCCAGCCGCCATGAAGACGACCTTATGTTGATCACGTAAGTATATACGTAAATAACGTAGTCTACAAGTGGACTTTGGTCGTGGCGTGGGACTGCCCCATTCCTCCCACGATCGGGGCGCTCAGTTCCTGCGCAAGCCGCACCCCGGGATTGCGGGCGTGAGCCTCGCAACGATCCGCGCGCCGGCTTATTTTCCAAAGACGATGTCCTCGACTCTGCTCACGACCCATAGCCAGGCCGAGCGGCCGCCGATCATCCTGCCCCTGATCGTCGCTTGCGCGCTGTTCATGGAGAATCTCGACTCGACCATCATCGCAACCGCCCTGCCGGCCATGGCGCGCAGCCTCGGCGAGAGCCCGCTGACCATGAGCGCGGCCATGACCTCCTACCTCCTCAGCCTCGTGGTCTTCATCCCGGCTAGCGGCTGGCTCGCCGACCGGTTCGGCGGGCGCGACGTCTTCGTTTCCGCCATCGCCGTCTTCACCATCAGCTCGCTGCTCTGCGGGGTGGCGCAGAACCTGCCTGAGATGATCGCAGCCCGGGTCCTCCAGGGCATGGGCGGCGCCATGATGACCCCGGTCGGCCGGCTGGTGCTGCTGCGCGCGGTCAGCAAGTCCCAACTCGTCCAGGCGATGAGCTATGTCACGATCCCCGCTCTGGTCGGCCCGGCCATCGGCCCGCTCATCGGCGGCTTCATCGCCACCTATTCCACCTGGCGATGGATCTTCTACGTGAACCTGCCCATCGGACTGCTGGGAATCGCACTCGCGCTGCGCTTCATCCCGAATGTCCGGATGCCCGATCCGGGGCGCGCGGATATCCGCGGCCTGGTACTGACCGGGCTTGGCCTCGGCTTTCTGGCGCTCACCTTCGACAATATCGGGCGCGGGGCCCTGCCGGGCTGGCTCGTCGCGATCGCCGCGGCGATCGGCCTCTTCTTCCTGGCCCTGTTCCTGCGCCATGCCCGCCAGGCCGAGCGGCCTGCCATCGACCTGACGCTGCTGCGTCTGCCGACCTACCGCGCCTCGATCCTCGGGGGAAACTGCTTCCGCATGGCCATCGGCGGCACGCCCTTCCTCCTGCCGCTCATGTTCCAGCTCGGCTTCGGCCTCACGCCGCTCCAGTCCGGCTCGCTCACCTTCGCTTCGGCCGTGGGTGCCATGGGCATGAAGGCCATCGCACCGCCGATCGTGCGGCGCTTCGGATTCCGCCAGCTGCTCGTGGGCAATGCCGCGCTCTGCACCCTCTCGCTCGCAAGCTACGGGCTCTTCCGCCCGTCATGGCCCTATGCGCTCATCATCGGCGCGCTGCTGCTGGGCGGCCTGATCCGCTCGCTCCAGTTCACCTGCATCAACGCCATCGGCTATGCCGATGTGCCGCCCGCGCGCATGAGCCGCGCCACCAGCCTCTCCAGCGCGGCCCAGCAGCTGACCCTCAGCATCGGCGTCACCATCGCCGCCACACTTCTGGCCCTGGTCAAGCCGAGCCACGCCACCGCCAGCCTGGCGCCGGCGGATTTCCTGCCGGTCTTCCTCGCCATGAGCGTGTTCTGCCTGGCATCGATCTTCTTCTTCGCAGCCCTCCCCCATGGCGCCGGCGCGGAGGTCAGCCGAGCCTGCCACCGCGCCCCAGCGCCGGAAGCGGACTGAGCCCGCATTCACAAAGGGCTGCCCTGCACCTGGCCGCTTCCGGGCTCACGCTCCAAAGGATCAGCAAGCCGCTTCGCGCCCTCTCAGGCGTAGTCGACCGGCAGCACGGTGGTGGACTTCAGCACTTCCATGGCGAATGTCGAACTGACGTCGTAGAGCTCGATGGCCCCGATCAGCCGGCGATAGACATGGTCATAGGACTCGATGTCGGGCACCACGATCCGCAGCATGTAGTCGATCTGCCCGCTCATGCGATAGACCTCGAGGATTTCGGGAATTCCCACGACGGCCTTGGAAAAAGCCTCGAGCCATTTCGCATTGTGCTGGTTGGTGCGGATGGCGGCGAACACCGTGACGCCAAGATTCATTTTCCGCGCATCCAGCAGCGCCACCCGGGCGCGGATATAGCCCTCGGCCTCAAGCTTCTGTACCCGCCGCCAGCAGGGCGAGGGCGAAAGGCCGACCTTGTCGGCAAGCTCGGCGATGGGCAGCGCCGCGTCCTGCTGCAGCAGGGCAAGAATCCGGCGATCGAGCCTGTCCAGTGTCATAGGTAGAAAATACCCTATTTCGGTCGTGGAAGGGAATACAATTCCCTGAATCGGAGCAAAAGCGGGGAAATTTGAAACAAATTGCCAGCGGCCAGCGCCTACAAGAAAGGCGATCCGAGTCTTTGGCGAGTCGCGCATGTCGAACAACCCCTTCATCGACCACCCGGCATCGGTCGGCGAGACCTATGGCGAGCATCTCGTCGCCGCGAGCGGCTTCGGCCTCAGCATGATTCTCGGCGGCCTCGCCTGCCTGGTGCACGGGCTGTTACCGTTCCTCTTCCTCAGAACCGGCAGCAGCACGATCGCCCGCCTGCATGAGCGGATGGTGGTCAACCGGCGCCGCGCGCCGGTGTCGCCCGCTTTCGGGGTCAACCCGGAGACGCATAGCGGTTAGGCTGAGCCCTGCGCCGGTTGCCCCTCGGCATCCGCGAGCGCCAGTTCGCTGCCCGCGGAATTGCCCGCCGGCTCATCGAAGGGGCGCCGATCGAAATGCTTCTGCAATGGCGTCGTAGGCCGGCTTGCGGCGAAAGCGGTCATCCAGCGGCAGCGGGCGGGCCGGGAGGCCGTCATCCCGACGGAACTCCGGCCGATCGCCGCGCGTGATCCAGCTGTCCTTGTCGGTCAGCCCCCAGGTGACGACTCCGATGGTGGCCCGGTTGTCCAGCACCACGTCGAGGTAGCGCCTGTAGAGTGCGGCGACTTCCGCGTCCCGCGTCGGAATAGCCGATGGAGATCCGCGGTCGACGACATCGAGTTCCGTGACCATGATCTTGAGGTCCCGATCCGAAATCTCCTTGAGGAAATCGGCGAGGCTCCGCTCATCGAGCTTCCCGTTGTATTCCGTGGCGAGATGACTCTGGAGGCCGATAACGTCGATCGGCGTGTTCCTGCGCCTAAATCCGTCCACGATGTCGAGCATTGCACGCCGGCGACGGCGCCCATCCCCATCGTGATATTCCAGACCAAACTCGTTCAAAGTGAGGAGCGCCTGCCCGTCCGCCTCCCGAGCCGTGCGGAAGGCAATATCCAGATAGTCGGGCCCGATCTTTTCCAGGAAGACGGTCTCTCGCAGGCCGTCAACGCGAGCGCCGATCTGGATCGCCTCATTGACCACGTCCCATGAGTGGATGCGACCGGCGAAGTGGCTACACATGGTACGGACATGGTTCTGCAACGCTCGTATCGCAGCATCCCCGTCAGGCACTGCGGCGAACCAGCTCGGTACCTGGCGGTGCCAAACCAGCGCATGGCCCCGAAACTTGAGGTCATGTTTCGCTGCCCAGGCATGGACCGTATCAGCCCGAGAGAAGTCGGTTGAGGTCGGCGTCGGCGACACGCCACGCCATTGCATCTCCAAAGCTGAGACGACAAGGCGACATTCGCGGGCGAACACGGCGGCGTAGATTGAACCATTCATCAAGGAGGTGCCGCGCACAACGCTTCCGTATAGGAGCCCACGAGAGGCAGCGAAGCTGCCCAGTCCGGCCTCGGCCAGGGCGTTGCCGGCGAGGGATGAGGCAGGCCGGCACGCGGCGGCGCTACCCATGATTTGAAGAAGCCTGCGACGAGACAGCCTATTCATATTCATATCTATCCGTCGGATCTCCATGGCCGCACTCAGCCGGTCATTGGCGGCGCTGCAACCTCATCGACTCTGACGGCTTGCGCTCCCAGCCCAGCTTCGCGATCTCGATGCCCTCCAGGTTCGGCAGCAAGGCGGCAATATAAAGCTGGCCATCCGATTCAATGATTTCCGGCGCCGCCACGGGAAGCGTTTCGACCAGGTAGCGATCGTCATCGACCCCGAAGTCCGTGGGATCCTTCGAGCGATAGACGCGGGTTTCGGCATTCTCGCCGTAGTGCTGCGTCCTGAAGAGATAAAAATATCCCGACCTCTCCTGGTAATACACGAACGGAGATTCGGAAGAGGAGCTTCCCGTTCCGGCCTCGCCGCCTTCCGCGACGATTTTCGCATCGCTCCAGTGCAGCAGATCCGACGAGCTTCTCATCAAGACGGCGTCTGGCATGAGGTGCAAAGACGCCCGGTTCGATGTGGATGAATCACTTGCATCGAATCTCGTGCCCGGGTTTGCGGAATAGTAGGTGTAGAACATCCCGTCGACACGGATCGTCATCGGGTCGCGGGTGCCAAACCCGTCGGAAAACATGCCCACTTTGCCGGTGGGCAAAAGCCGGCGCTGAAACAGCTTCCCCTCCCCGCTTGTCGCCAGCGCGATGTGATCGCCCACGCCGTAGAACATCAGGTATCGACCCTGATACCGCATGACATAGGGCGCCTGCAGCATTCCCTCGACCTCCCCGACTTTCGTATCGGAGGTCATGGCGATGCCCATCGGCCGCCAGTCGCGATCCGTCAGCCGCCTGGCCTCCCAACGATAGAAAAGGCGTGTCCATCCGGGGTAGGCCGTCGATCGGATGCAGGACCAGAGCTGCCATGTCCCGTCGGCTGCCTGCCAGATTGCAAAGTCGACGGGCTGCTGGTGGTCCGTCGTGAACCGGCCCAAATCCGGGTTCCCGGAAATCCGCCACCATTGTCCCTCGATCCGGGGAACCAGAACGACGTCGGCCGCCCTGGCATGTTGAGCCAGGATCAAGCCAGCGATCAGGAAGACCACGGCCGCTCGGAGGAAGGTGAGATCGGGCCGGGACATCATAAGTCCATCCTGCAGATCACGAGATACCGGGGCGTTCACGGGTCGCCGGGCCTCACTCATCTGGTGGTTCGTGAAGATTGTAGCGGGATGTGGGCTGCCACTGATCAGCATCGCGTGACCTGCTGCTTCGACCACCGCCCTCGTAACCTGTCGATGCGCAGAGACCATGAGCCTGTTCCAGCTTGTCGCCAACGAAATGAGGGGACAGGCTTGGGCCACTGCCCTACCGTACTCTGAGAGCATGCCGCGAAGTCACGGGGAGCGCCGCCATGGTTCGAAACCACCAG
>DATBBO010000088.1:0-4003 GCA_036270995.1 Dongiaceae bacterium
TGTCAGAACTGAACGTCGTCGATGATCTGAAAGCGCAGCGGAACCTTGGTCCCGTTATCGGTGAACGTCACCTCCGTAATCAGCTCCGAGTGGCTCCATAGCCCTGTGGCCACATCAAGGAAGCGATAAGCGTGCAGCCCCATGGGCTCGCCATTGACCATTCCCGTGCCCATGATCTCGAACACCAGGACCGGCCGCCCCCGGTAGGTGCCCTTGCCGCGCACCGTGGCCTTGCCTTCGACGGAGTTGGTGTGCTTGCCGTTTTGGCTGGGAAAGGAATCACGGAGCGGCGCCTCGTCGCCCTGCCGGAAGCCTGAAGGCGGCAAAGCGAAGTCACCCGAGAAGTCGTCGCGCAGATGGTCCTGGATCGTCGCGATCTCTTCCTGGCGGGCGGTCGTCACGGAAGCTTCCATCTTCTTGACCGACCCGAAAGGCGCGACATAGAAGGTCACCTTCAGGCCCTTGATCGTCTCCGCGAACTCGCGGGTCGAGGCGGGAAGGCGGCCGTTCCAGCTGATGTCCTCGATGATGAAGGTGCAGGCGACGAGGTCGCCGCTCGCCTCGGCGAAGGTCTTGCCGCCGACCCGCTCGGTGCTCGTCAGGATCTCGCCATTGGCCGTTGCCCGGGCGAGGACGAGGCGCTCAAAAGCGGCAGCGGGGTAGGGCGTATGCCTGACGATGACGGGGGTCGTGATCGGCGTGACCTTGCCGTCGAGCGAGGCCTCGTAGGAGAGCGCCGGAATCGGCACATCGATTTCGGGCTTTCGTGGCTCTTCCGCACAGGCGGCGAGCACCGGCAGCAACAGCACGAGGCACAGCCGGAACCGGCCCATAAGGTTCCCTCGGATCATGTGATGGGGCGATCTTATTGACCGCGCCGGACCAGCACAATCGAAGATCAAGGGCGAAGATCAGGGGCGAAGATCAGGGCGCGCGGATCAGCTCTCGTTCGCCAGCCGGTCGGCGCAGCGATTGTGGGTCTCGATCACCGGCCGCATGTCCATGGTCGCGATCTGGCCATCGCGGACCACGACCTTGCCGTTGACGACCGTGGTTCTCGCCTGCTGCGGCGCGCAGAAGAGCAGCGCGGCGACGGGATCGTGCAGGGCGCCCGCATAGCCGATGGTGTGGAGGTCGAGGGAGAAGAAGTCGGCGCATTTGCCGGGCTCCAGCGAGCCGATATCGGAGCGCCCCAGGACTCGCGCCCCGCCGAGGGTGGCGAGCTCCAGCACCTCGCGCGCCGTCATCCATTCCTTGGCGCGGACGGGATGCGATTGGGAGAGGAGCATGTATTTGCGCGCGCCCTCCGGGGGCAGAAGGCCATGGCGCAAGCGCGCCAGCAGCAAGGCCTGGCGGGCCTCGAGCAGGATGTTCGAGCAATCATTGCTGGAGGAGCCGTCCACGCCCAGCCCCACCTTCACCCCGGCATCCATGTATTTCTTGATGGGCGCTATGCCGGAGGCAAGCCGCATGTTGGAGGAGGGGCAATGGGCGGCTCCGCATCCGGTCGCCGCGAACTTCCGGATCTCGTCGTCATCGACATGGATCGCATGGGCAAACCAGACGTCATCGCCCAGCCATCCCAGGCTCTCCATCCAATCCACGGGCCGAAGCTGGAAGTGCTGCAGCGTGTAGCGCTCCTCGTCCATCGTTTCGCAGAGATGGGTGTGGAGCTTGATCTTGTGCTCGCGCGCAAGCGCCGCGGAATCCTTCAGCAGCGAGGTGGTCACGGAGAAGGGCGAGCAGGGCGCCAGCACGATCTGGGTCATCGAGCCGTGGGAGGCGTCGTGATGGGCTTTGATGACACGCTCGCTGTCCCTGAGGATGAAGGCTTCGTCCTCCACGCAATCATCCGGCGGCAGCCCGCCCTTGGATTCGCCCAGCGACATGGATCCGCGGCTGGCGTGGAAGCGCACGCCGATATCCTTTGCGGCCTCGATCTGGCAATCGACGTTGTTCCCGTTCTTGAACACATAGCTGTGGTCGAAGACGGTGGTGCAGCCGGAGAGCGCCAGCTCGGCGAGCCCGATCAGCGTGCTGGCGCGGGAAGCCTCTTCGTCCGTGCGGGCCCAGACGCGATAATGCGCCTGGAGCCAGGGAAAGAGGTTGTTGTTCTGCCCCGCCGGCAGATTTCGCATCAGAGTCTGGTTCAGATGGTGATGGGTGTTGACGAAGCCCGGCAGGACGATCTGCCCGCCGAGATCGATGACGATATCGGCGGTTCCGGGCAGCTCCGCGTTCGCTCCGACCTGCTTGATGATCCCGTTCTCGGCGTAGATCCCGGCACCCTTCAGCTCGCGCCGGCCGCCATCCATGGTGACCAGAACCTCGGCATTCCTGGCGAGGATTGTCGTCATTGTCGCCTCCCCCGATATGAGGCAAGCCAGGGACAACTGCCGGGACTGTCGACGCGACGGCCAGCCGCCTTCGATGCTGACGCGGGGCCGCTCAGCCCTTCAGTTCCGGTTGCCGCAAAAAACCATGAATTCCCCTGACGGACTGTGACCCACCGGCCACGCTCCCTGCTTCTGCAGTGAATTTACAGGGAACGCCGCATCTCCTGCTCAAACCTCCACGGTATACGCAAAAGACGGTGCTTGTCAAGAGCGCATCTGCCCGGGGCGGCCTTCCGGGACGGCGGGCTTGTGCGAGCGGCGTGCGACTTCCTCGGCATACATCGCCAGCACGCCAGGCCAGCCGCCCTCGACGCTGCTGCGGGTCCTTTCCGCACCCGTGCGACCAAGCCGCTCGAAGCCGCGATGCTCCAGCTCGATACGGGTGGCGTCCGGGCCATCGGCGATGAAGTTGATCTCGACCTCGGAGGCGGCGTCGGGATCCGGCTCGCCCTCCATGCCGATCTGCCAGCTGAGGAGGAGGCGACGCCCAGGCGCCCAGGCCAGCACCCGGCCGATATGCTTCTGCGAGCCGTCCTCGCAGATGGCATACCACCGCCCGCCCATGAAGGGCTCGAGGATCATCTCCCGGAAAGGCGAGGCGCCGTCGCACTGGGCCTTGGGCCACCAGCTGTCGACGCCGTTGGCGAAGATGTCGAAGGCGCGCGCCGGGTCGACGCCGACGGTGATGCAGCGGCGCACGGGCGCGATGGCGATTGTCAGGGTCACGGTTTCTGCTCCTTCTCGCTGCGGATCCGGCGCTCGACTTCCTGCTGGAATGACGCGAGGGCCTGATCCCAGAACTGATCGAGCCAGGCGCGGAGCGCGCCGAGGCCCCGCGGATCGATGTAATAGACCCGCCGCGTCCCTACTGGCCTGTCGACCACGAGACCCGCCTCCTTCAGCGACGCGAGATGCTGCGAGACCGCCGGGCGGCTGACCGGCATGCCCCGGGCGATCTCGCCGACCGACAGGGGCCCCGAGCGCAGGCGTTCGAAGACCTTTCGCCGGGTTGGATCGCCGAGGCAGTCGAGGGCTCTGGCATAGGACATGCCTATAACGTAAGCCACAGCTTACCATATGTCAATGGGGTAATCGGCTTGCATCACAGCCAGCCCGCATTTTTGGTCTTGACAAATGGTAAGTAATTGCTTACGGTAAGTGATGACTTATATAATGAATCCCACCACCGCTGAGCTGGCGAAAGGAACAACATATGCACGATATCCTGCATCTCCTGCGGATCCATGCTGCGCCCGAGCGCGTCTACCAGGCGCTCACGACTGCCGAAGGCATCCACGACTGGTGGACCCGCGAAGCCGAGCTCGATTCCAGGATCGGCGGCGCCGGCGAGTTTCGCTTCTACGAGGGCAAGGGCATCACTCGGGTCCGGGTCGATGAGCTCGAGCCGTCGCGCCGCGTCGGTTGGACCACAACCTCATCCAATGCACCCGGCGGCTGGGAGGGCACGCGGATCGGCTTCGATTTGCAGGCGGAAGGCGACGACACGGTACTCTCCTTCGCCCATCGCGGCTTCCAGGAGGCCGGCGAAAGCTTTGCGCTGGTGAACACTGGCTGGGCCTATTACCTCGTCAGCCTGCAGCAGTATC
>DATBBO010000089.1:0-9598 GCA_036270995.1 Dongiaceae bacterium
GCGGTCAGCGCGCCGGCCTCGCGCCAGGTCTCGAAATTGCGCCAGTCCGAGAGGATGGGCGCGTAGAAGGCCGTCTCGTAGCGGGCAAGCGTATGGCCGACGCCGAAGAAATGCCCGCCGGGGCCGACCTCGGTGATGGCATCGAGCGCCAGCGTGTCCTCATCGACCACGATGGGTTGCATGAACTCACCCATGCCTTGGAGAATCTCGGCGTCGAGGATCATCTTCTCGAAGGAGGCGACGAGGCCGCCCTCCATCCAGCCCGCGCCATGCATGACCATGTTCGCATGGCCCATCACCGCGCCCCAGACCGACATCTCCGATTCATAAGCCGCCTGGGCGTCCACCGCATTGGCGGCACAGGTATTGGAGGAGCGGTAGGGGAGCTTATAGCGCCGGGCGAGCTGCCCGCCGGCCAGCGCCGCGCGGGTATATTCCGGCGTGCCGAAGGCGGGTGCCCCGGTCTTCATGTCGACGTTCGAGGTGAAGCCCCCATACATCACCGGACAGCCAGGTACCACGACCTGCATATAGGTGATGCCGGCCAGCGCCTCGGCATTCTGCTCGGCAAGGGCACCTGCGATGGTGGCCGGTGCCATGGCGCCGCTCAAGGTGAAGGGCGTCATCACGATCGGCTGACCATGAAGCGCCATCTCGGTCATGCCCTGGAGCATGGGTCCGTCGAGGCGCAGCGGCGAGTTCGAGTTGATGATCGAGAACAGGCTCGGCTCCCGGGCGAGCTGGTCGCGGTCGACGCCGCGGGCGATCAGCATCATCTCGATGGCATCGGCGATGCGCTCGCGCCCGAGGCTGTAGGGATGCCAGATCCGGTCCGTCAGCGTGATGGCGGCATAATGGGCATCGAGATGGCGCGTCGGCACCGGCAGATCCGCGGGCTCGACGGGATAGCCCGAGATGAAGTGGACAATGTTGAGGCTCTGGCAGATGCGCAGGAGATCGCAGTAATCGGCGAAATTCCCGGGCCTGCGGCCGCGATCCATGTCGGAGGTGTTGGGAGCGCTGGCGACGGAGCCGAAATTGATGTGATTGCCGCCAAAGGTGAGATCGCGCGCGGGATTGCGCGCATGGAGCGTGACCTCCGCGGGCACCTTGGCGATGTGCTCCATCACCATGCCACGGTCGAAACGAACCCGCAGGCCCCCCTCCTCGACCCGGGCTCCAGCGGCCTTCAGCCGGTTGCGCGCCCCCTCGTCCAGGAACTCGATCCCATCCTCCTCGAGGATGCGCATCGAGGCGTCGTGGATCTTCTCAATCTGCTCGGGGCGCAACACCTCGATGGGGCTGTAGGGATTGCGGTAGTTGCGCCAGGGTAGCTGCTTCAGACTTCCGCCGCGGGTCCGCCGCTCGCGGTTGCGCTGGCCGTCGCGCGCCATCAAATCCTCCTCACCAGGGTGGCGGAGCATAGGCGTGCTGGCCGAGGGCTGTTAAGCCCCTTTCCGGCGGAATGTGTCGCCATTGCGACCCGGACTACGCCAGGAGGCTCGACATCGCCCGGCGGAATCGGGCGAGGACGGCATGCTCGGCGGTGTGATGACCCTCCTCCACCACCTGCCGGCCGGCGACGAAGACGTCGCGCACGGGGTTCTGATTGCCGGCGAAGACCATGGCGTCGAGCATGGCATCGTCCCACCTGCCGAAGAGGCCCGGCGCCTCGCCATCCAGCACCACGAGATCGGCTCGAAGGCCCGGTGCGATCGCACCCAAGGGCCGGCCGGCCGCCCGCGCCCCGCCCGCCAACGCCGCTCGCCAGAGCGAAGCGCCGATATGCGCCTGCGAGCCCTTGCCGGGCCGCAGCACGTTGCGCCGGCGGGTGACGAGACGCTGGCCATATTCGAGCCAGCGCAGTTCCTCCACCGGGCTGACGGAGATATGGCTGTCGGAGCCGATCCCGAAGCAACCCTGGGCACCGAAGAAGGCCTCCGCCGGGAAGAAGCCGTCGCCGAGATTGGCTTCGGTCGTCGGGCAGAGCCCGGCCACGGCACCCGAGGCCGCAAGGTTCTTCGTCTCGGCCTCGGTCATATGGGTCGCATGGACCAGGCACCAATGCGCGTCCACCACCTGGTGGGCCAGCAGCCACTCGACCGGGCGCTGCCTCGACCAGGCGAGGCAGTCCTCGACCTCCTTCGTCTGCTCGGCGATATGGATATGGATGGGCGCGGTGGCATCCATGCCCCGCAAGCCCGCGACCGCCGCGCTCAGCATCTCGGGAGTCACCGCGCGCAGCGAATGGGGCGCGATGCCGATGCGAATCTGCGGGCTCTTCCCATGGCGCTGGCGGAGGAGCCCGATCAGCGCCAGGAAGCGCTCGGGGTCGTTGAGGAACCGGCGCTGGCCGGCGGCCGCCGACTTGCCCCCGAAGCCGCCGGCACCATAGAGCACAGGCAGCAACGTCATGCCGATGCCGGTGCTCCCGGCCGCAGCGATGACGCGCTCCGACATCTCCGCGAGATCGCCATAGGGGCGGCCCTCGGGATCGTGATGGAGGTAGTGGAACTCGGCGACCGCGGTGTAGCCGGATTTCAGCATCTCGACATAGAGCTGGGCGGCGATGGCCTCCACCTCCGCCGGCGTCAGCTTGCCGACGAAGCCATACATCAGCTTGCGCCAGGTCCAGAAACTGTCCTCGCCGGCGCCCTCCGCGGCTCCGGTCTGCTCGGTCAGCCCCGCCATGGCACGCTGGAAGGCGTGGCTGTGCAGATTGGGCATGCCGGGAATGACGGGACCCGCCGCGCGCCAGGCATCGCCCGGGGCCGCATCGGTCTCGACCGCCGTGATGTCACCCTCCGGGCCGATCTCGATGCGCACATCGCCGGCCCAGCCTTCCGGCAGAAGGGCCTTCTCGGCGAATATCACTCCCAAGGTCATCGAACCTCGCCCGCTGCGGTCGTCTTGTGGCTGGGCACCATAGGGTCTAAGAGACGCTCCGACAATTCCCAGAAGGAGCCGAAGGACAGCCATATGTGGGACGATCTCTGGGTGAATGGCCGGCTCACCACCATGACCATGGGCGGGGCCGCCTATGGTGCGATCGCGGATGGCGCCATCGCCACGGAAGGCGGCAAAATCGCCTGGGTGGGCGCGCGGCGCGATCTGCCGGGACCTCCCGGCGAGCTCGCGGCCCGGGTTCATGATCTCGCCGGCCGCTGGCTGACCCCGGGGCTGATCGATTGCCACACTCATCTCGTCTATGCCGGCGACCGGGCGCGGGAATTCGAGCTGCGGCTGCAAGGCGCGAGCTATGAGGAGATCGCACGTGCCGGTGGCGGCATCCGCTCGACCGTCACCCTCACCCGCTCTGCCACCGAGGACGAGTTGGTGGCCAGCGCACAGAAGCGTCTCGACGGATTCATCCGCGAGGGCGTGACCACCATCGAGGTCAAATCGGGCTATGGGCTCGACAGCGCAAGCGAGGCCAAGATGCTGCGGGCCGCGCGGCGCCTTCGGGGAGCAACGGTCAAGACGAGCTTTCTCGGCGCCCACGCCTTGCCGCCGGAGTTCGAGGGCCGCAGCGGCGCCTATATCGATCTCGTGGTAGAGGAGATGCTACCGGCGGTCGCGGGCCTCGCCGATGCGGTGGATGCCTTCTGCGAGAAGATCGCCTTCTCGCTCGAGGAGACGCGCAAGGTCTTCGCCGCCGCTCGCGCCCGCGGCCTGCCGGTGAAGCTCCATGCCGATCAACTCTCCGATCTCGGCGGCGCAGCCCTGGCGGCGGAATTCGCCGCCCTCTCTGCGGACCATCTGGAATACACATCCGAGGAGGGTGTCGCGGCGATGGCAAAGAGCGGCACAGTGGCCGTGCTCTCTCCCGGCGCCTTCTATTTCCTGCGCGAGAAGCAGCTCCCGCCGATCGCGGCGATGCGCCGGGCGGGCGTCGCCATCGCGATCGCCAGCGACAGCAATCCCGGCAGCTCGCCGGCGGCGTCTCTGCTGCTGATGCTGAACATGGCCGCGACCCTCTTCCGCCTCACGCCCGAGGAAGCCCTGGCCGGGGTCACCCGCGCTGCCGCCGCGGCCCTTGGCCTCTCGGCGAGCCATGGCACGCTGGAAGCGGGCAAGGTCGCCGATTTCGCGATCTTCGATATCGGCCAGCCCGCCGAGCTCGCCTATCGCATCGGCGCCAATCCTTGCGTCGGGCGGATCCGCGGCGGCCGCGCGGACTAACGGAAGAGAGAACGGCGCGGGCCTAGCTCGCCTTGTGATAGGTCAGCTGGTAGACGAGCGGCTGCGGCAGGTCCGGGCTCGTCACCTGGACCGATTCCGTCAGGGTATTGCCGGAGAGGCTGTAGCTGTTCGTGCGGACGCCATCCCGCGTGGTGAAGGTGCGAACCAGGGTGGCGCCCTGCCAGACGGTGCTGACCTGTACAGTGCCGCCGTCAGGCCCTGTCACGCTGGTAAGCGCACCGTTCATGGGCGTCTTGATAGTAAGCGCGCCATCGGCCTGGATCGTGATCTCGCTGGCGGTCTGGATGATGGCGAGCTGCTGCGCCGGCCTGTTGGTCGCCGTCAGACGCTTCTGGGCGATGTCGCGCTTGAAGAAGCCCATCTGGCTGGTGACGGACTTGATCGCCTGGGTGGGATTCCCGGCGCTCGCAGGGTCGAGATTGTAGGTGCCCTGCAGGTTCGCCTGGGCGGCGGCGGGATGAATGGGTTGGAGCAGACCGCAGGCGAGCAAGGCTGCGAAAGCCACCGCCACGAGACGCGTCATCTTCGTCATCGATTCCCCCAGATCAGGTTTGCTCTTCGCCGGGAAGTCTCCCGCCAAATCTGTTTAGTAGAGATTACCCCGCGAGGGAAGTTTCGAGAATTTGCAAACTGCCGAGACCTCAGCCGTTGCGCCGATAGGTGAGCTGGTAGGCGACAGGAAGCGGCAGGCGGCTGCTCACGATCTGGATCTCAACGGTGAGGATCTGGCCGCTGCCATCGAGGGTAAAGCGCACGGTTCGCGTGGCCTGCTTGCCGGCGACGGCGCGTTGCAACGTGGCACCCTGCCAGACCGTGGTCACCCTCACCCTCTCCCCATCGTCGCGCGTCCAATCGATGGTCGAGCCATCGGCCGGGCCGGTTATGGGCTGGTCCTGATCGAACTGGACGGTGACCTCATTCCCCGCCACAGAGATGGCGATCTGCTGCGCCGGCTGGTTCGCGTCCATGAGCCGGTCATGGGCAATGGGCGCGATGAGGAATCCCATCCGGTCGGCGACCTTGTCGACCGCCTTGCGGATGTTCTGCATGGCCGCGGGATCGTCCAGATGATACCTGCCCGCGAGATTGGGCATCTGGGGCCAGGCGGAGCCGGGCGACAGGAGTGCGCCGAGGAGGACCGCCAGCAGCCCCGCGGCACCGAGACGCAAGATGCTCTTCATCGCTCGCGGGGCTCAGACCGTCGCGGTTGCGCCGCGATGCTGCTTCGCCCCCGCCGCCAACATCGCCTCGAGGATGCGCCGGAGGCTCGGCCGGACCTGGGCGGCCAGATCATCGCGGAAATGGAACGGCGGCTCCTCCTCCATATAGACGATCTGGGAAAGCTCGAGCTGCAGCGCCTCGATCCGCTCCGCCGGCCTGCCGTAATGGCGCGTGATGTAGCCGCCCTTGAAGCGGCCATTGAGGGTGCTGCTGTAGCCCGCCGCCTCGCGGGCCGCAACCGTCACGGCCTCGGCAATGGCGGGCGAGGCGGCGATGCCGTCGCCGGTACCGAGATTGATGTCCCAGAGCCGGCCCTCGAAGAAGCGCGGCACATGGGAGCGGATGGAATGCGCATCGAAGAGGAGCGCATAGCCATGGCGCGCCTTGATCGCCGCCAGCTCTGCGGCGAGGCGATTGTGATAGGGCTGCCAAAAGAGCGCGCGCCGCTCGGCGATGGCGGCGGCGTCCGGCGCCTGCTCCGGCTGGCGATAGATGGGGCGGTCGTCGAACAGGCTCGTCGGGCAGAGCTCGGTGTTGCGAGCACCGGCATAAAGGGCTTCGCCGTCGGGCGACCGGTTGAGGTCGATGACGTAGCGCGAATATGTCGCCCTGAGCACGCTGGCACCCAGCGCCGGCAGGAAGTCGTAGAGCCGGTCGACATGCCAGTCGGTATCCGGCAGTTCCAGCGCCGCGGCGGTCATGTTCTCGGCGAGGCGCAGCGGGATGTGGGTCCCGATATGGGGCATGCTGACGAGCAGCGGCGAGGTTCCAGCGTGGAAGAGAAAGGGTTCCATGAGGTTCCGATAGTCCGTTGATCCGGCTCTCCAAACAATGGACTATCGGTCCATGCAAGGCCAGCCCCCCTCCCGCCGCGCGGGCGGTTTCCGCCATCCCCAGGGCGGTTTCGATCAGCGCCGCCGCGCGATCCTGGTGGGCGGGCTCGTCGCCGTCATCGGTCTCGCCATCCTGTTGAGGCCGCGATCCCATCCGGTCGGGCCGGTAAGCGGCAGCGATCCGGCGACGCTCGCCGGGCTGATCAACCTGCCTGCGATGCCGAGCGCCGTGCACTGGACTCTGACCCCTGCGAGCGCCGATGCCGATCCGCGGGATCTCTCCAAGGGAAGCTGGACCCTCATGGCTGAACTGACCTTTGCGCCGGCGGATGCGGCCAAGATCGCGGGGCCGGAGGCCTTCTTCAAGCCGCCCTTCAAGGCCGGAAAGCTCGAGCACATCGATGCGGGTCATCTGCGCTTGACCCTCACCAGCGCGTGATGCCCGACGGCAGGTGATGTCCGAGCCGCTTTATCGCCGGGTCAAGCGTCACATCCTGGAGCAGATCGGCGCCGGCGCGCTTGCCGAAGGCGCGCAGGTCCCCTCGGAGAACGAGCTGACTCGGCTTCTGGGGGTCAGCCGAATGACCGCCCATCGGGCGCTGCGCGAGCTGACCCATGAGGGCGTGCTTCGCCGGGTCCGCGGTGCCGGCAGCTTCGTCGCCGGGGCCAAGCCCGAATCCGCCCTGTTCGAGATCCGCAACATCGCCGAGGAAATCGCCGGGCGCGAGGGCAAGCACAGCGCCGATGTGCTGTTGCTGGCGGCGGAGAAGGCGGATGGCGAGGCCGCCGCGGCCTTTGGCCTCAAGCCCGGCGCCCGACTCCTCCACAGCTTGCTGCTGCATCGCGAGAACGGCGAGCCCATCCAGCTCGAGGACCGGCTCGTGAGCCCGAGCTTCGCCCCCGCCTATCTGAAGCAGGATTTCAGCGCGGCGACGCCGCACGAGTATCTGATGGCGCTGCGCCCGCCCGATGCGGTGGAGCATGTCGTGGAGGCAATCCTGCCGGACCGCCGGCTGCAGAAGCTGCTCGATCTCGGGCCCCATGAGCCCTGCCTCATGCTCCAGCGCCGGACCTGGTGCGCGGGCCAGGTCGTGACGCGCGCGCGCCTCGTGCATCCCGGCCGGCGCTACCGCCTCGCCGGACGGCAGGCCTTCCGGTGATCTCGACCGCGCGTCGCAAGTTGTATATACAAGCCGCTCTCCGCCCGATCCCGATGAGGTCGCCGCCATGAATGCACCCGCATCCCCCCGTCTCGACAACGAGCGCAAGATCCGCAGCCCCCGCGGCAGCCAGATCTCGGCCAAGACCTGGCAGACCGAGGCGGCGATGCGCATGCTGATGAACAATCTCGATGCCGAGGTGGCGGAGAAGCCGCAGGAGCTCGTCGTCTATGGCGGCATCGGGCGGGCGGCGCGCGACTGGAAATGCTTCGACCGGATCGTGGCGACGCTGAAGACCCTGGGGCCGGAGGAGACGCTGCTGGTGCAGTCGGGCAAGCCCGTGGGCGTCTTCCGCACCCATGCCGATGCGCCCCGCGTTCTTCTCGCCAATTCCAACCTCGTCCCCCATTGGGCGACCTGGGAGAAGTTTCACGAGCTCGACCGTGCGGGGCTGATGATGTACGGCCAGATGACCGCCGGCTCCTGGATCTATATCGGAAGCCAAGGCATCGTTCAGGGGACCTATGAGACCTTCGTCGAGGTCGGCCGGCGCCATTACAACGGCGATCTGAACGGGCGCTGGATCCTGACCGGCGGGCTCGGCGGCATGGGCGGCGCGCAGCCGCTGGCCGCCACTATGGCCGGCGCCTCCATGCTTGCGGTCGAATGCCAGCCGAGCCGCATCGAGCGCCGGCTGGAGACTCGCTATCTCGACGCCAAGGCGGGCGATCTCGATCACGCTCTCGCGCTGATCGAGGATGCCCGCAATAGCAGGAAGCCGGTCTCCGTCGGCCTTCTGGGCAATGCCGCCGAGGTTTTTCCTGAGCTGCTCCGGCGGGGTGTCCGCCCCGATGCGGTGACTGACCAGACCTCGGCTCATGACCCGCTGAACGGCTATCTGCCGGCAGGCTGGAGCCTCGATCAGGCGGAGCGCCTGCGCCAGAGCGATCCGGAGCGCGTGATCAAGGCCGCCAAGGAGTCCATGGCGGTGCAGGTGCGCGCCATGCTGGAGTTCCATCGCCGGGGCGTGCCCACCCTCGATTACGGAAACAATATCCGCCAGATGGCCCTCGAGATGGGCGTAGCGGATGCCTTCGATTTCCCCGGCTTTGTCCCGGCCTATATCCGTCCTCTGTTCTGCCGCGGCATCGGCCCCTTCCGCTGGGCGGCCCTTTCCGGCGAGGCCGAGGACATCTTCGCCACCGACCGGCGGGTCAAGGAGCTGATGCCCCACGACAAGCATCTCCACAACTGGCTCGACATGGCGCAGCAACGCATCAAGTTCCAGGGCCTGCCGGCGCGCATCTGCTGGGTCGGGCTCGGCGACCGGGCACGGCTCGGCCTCGCCTTCAACGAGATGGTGGCCAAGGGCGAGGTGAAAGCGCCGATCGTGATCGGCCGCGACCATCTCGATTCCGGCTCCGTCGCCAGCCCCAACCGCGAGACCGAGGCGATGATGGACGGATCGGACGCCATCTCCGACTGGCCGCTCCTGAATGCGCTCCTCAACACCGCCTCCGGCGCGACCTGGGTCTCCATCCATCACGGAGGCGGGGTCGGGATCGGCTTCTCGCAGCATGCCGGAATGGTCATCGTCGCCGACGGCACCAAGGAGGCGGCGCGGCGCCTCGAGCGCGTGCTGACGAACGATCCCGCCAGCGGCGTGATGCGCCATGCGGATGCTGGCTATGACATCGCCAAGGTCTGCGCCCGGGAGCAGGGTCTGAACCTGCCGATGCTGGACTGAAAAGAAAAGCCCGGGTGCTCATGGCACCCGGGCCTGGTTTCGCTCCGGAACGGCCGGTTCAGCCGCTCGTGCTGGTCTTGACCGTCTGCGTCGCGCCCGGCTTCAGGGTCACCCTGACGGTATGAGTCCGGCCCGCGATCACCGCCAGCGGCGCCTCGCCCACCGAGCCGTCCGCCCCTGTAGCGATCAACATGTAATTGCCCTCGCGGACCAGGAAGGTCGGGTTGGCACCGGTATTCTCGGCGACGACATGATGGGTCCCGTCGGCTTCCGGCGTGCTGCGCACCAGCTGCCACTTGACCTGGCTCATCGCCTTGCTCGGCCCGGAGGCCTGGGCGACGACATTCGCGGCATAGAGATCGACGGTATAGCTGTAGCTGAGCCCCGGCTCGACGAGCATGGCGAGATCGGAGTCCACGCCGTGATAATGCGAG
>DATBBO010000090.1:0-1761 GCA_036270995.1 Dongiaceae bacterium
CAGGGGAATCACCAAATCAGCAGGGAGTAACGCCATGCTCGGTCGGCAAAAGCAGAGGGACTATGAGGCAAAGACGGGTCAGCCGCTGCCGCCTGGTCATTCCAGCAGGCCCGATGTTTATCGCACCGACAACCCGGGAGCACCGGCATCGCCGCTGCCGGCGGGAGAGATTCATCGCCGCGCGCCAGATGTGACCGCGGTGACGGGACGGCGCACCGACATCGCGCCCTCGGCCTTCAGCGACGCGGAAAGCAAAAGGCTGACCGTCGGCCGGGGCATCACCCTCAGCGGCGAGATCCGCGCCTGCGACCTCCTCATCGTCGAGGGCCAGGTGGAGGCGACGCTCTCGGAAAGCCGCGCCATCGAAATCTCGACCAGCGGTGTGTTCAAGGGCGTGGCCGACATCGAATCGGCCGAGGTGAGCGGTCTGATCGAAGGCGAGCTTGTGGTGCGCAATACGCTGATCATCCATGCGACCGGCCGCGTGCTGGGTAAGATCAGCTATGGCCGAATCGAGATTGCCCGTGGCGGCATCATCTCCGGCCAGATCGACGTGCTGCCGGAATCGCCGACGACCAGGGCCGAGAGCGAGAGTCTCTCCGCCCTAAGCCGCTCGCCATCGGATCTCTCGATCCCGGAACCGAGCGGCCGCTAAAAGAGGGCGCTGCCTCAGTCGCGTTCAGCCCGATGCGCGCGGCCTCGCCGGCGGCAGCCGCGCCAGTTCCGCGGGCAGCCGTCCGGTCGCCCAAAGGAACAGCATGTAGAAGTCGCTGGCGAAGGACAGCGCCGGATGCTCGAAGGTCTTGGGGAGATTGCCCTCGAAGATCGGGTGGGTGGGCATGGCCATGCCGTAGCCCAGGATCGGGGCGGCCACCAGGAAGGGCCAGTTCATCGTGACGAGAAAGGCGATCAAGGAGCAGACCCCGAGGCTCGTGCCCAGATAGTGAAAGGCGCGGGTCCTGGGATCGCGATGGGCGTCCAGATATTCCGGCCAGAAGGCCGCAAAGCTCTTTTTCCGTGACATGCTTGGCCTCCCAAGCATTGGCTCGGGGGAATGAAATGCCCCTTGCCCCGGGGCTTGTCAACCGCCGCACCGGATCGGTTGACGCCGGGGCGGAGCGGGCGGAACATCGCCCCGGCGTGACATCTCTCGGGAGGCCCAATCATGAATCGCCTGCGGGGTGGCTTGATCCAGATGAGCCTGAAGGGCGACACATCGATGTCGCCCAAGGTCATCGCCGAACGCATGCTGGCGGCGCATCTACCCCTGATCGAGGAGGCCGGGCACAAGGGTGTCCAGGTCCTCTGCTTCCAGGAGGTGTTCACCCAACCCTATTTCTGCCCCAGCCAGGACGCGAAGTGGTATGCCGCCGTCGAGCATATTCCCGAAGGGCCGACGACCAAGCTGATGCAAGAACTTGCCCGGAAGCACAGCATGGTGATCGTCGTGCCGATCTATGAGGAGGACATCACCGGCGTCTACTACAACACCGCCGCGGTCATCGATGCCGATGGGCGCTATCTGGGCAAGTACCGCAAGACCCATATCCCCCAGGTCGCAGGCTTCTGGGAAAAGTTCTTCTTCAAGCCCGGCAACTCGGGCTATCCCGTCTTCGCCACCGCCTATTGCAAGCTCGGCGTCTATATCTGCTACGACCGCCACTTCCCCGAGGGCTGGCGGGCGCTGGCCCTGAACGGGGCGGAATACATCGTCAATCCCTCCGCGACCGTCGCCGGCCTCAGCCAGTATCTCTGGGAGCT
>DATBBO010000091.1:0-2731 GCA_036270995.1 Dongiaceae bacterium
TTTCTGCCAGGCCTGAAAATCGAAGCTGTTGTGCTCGGCCCGCAAGGTGACGAAGGGCAACAGCGCGTCGAGGCTGTAGATCAGGCGGTCGACGGGCCGCATGGCCCTCATGCGCACCTGGGGCTCGAAGCCGATGATGAAGGCGCCCAGCGGCACCAGCACCAAGATCCAGAGGGCCGAGCGCTGGGGATAGAGGCCGAAGCCGATTGTGGCCCAGCGCAAGCCCTGCCAGAACCAGTCGATACCTGTGGCCTCGCCCCATTCCCTGAGATAGCCGGCATTGAGGACTTCCTTGGCCTTGTCGGGGAAGCCCGCACTGCGTAGCACATCCGAGAGGGTGCGGTAGGGCTGGGGCGAATACTGCTTCTGCTTGGCCAGCCAGTCGATGAAGGTCTGGGCGGGACGCGCCGCCACGTCGTTGCCGTCGCCCTCGTGATAGCCGCCCAGACGCTGATAGGTGAAGCCTTCGAGGTCGAGCGTGGTGGGCCAGGCATCGGGCAGGTCCTGAAGCGCTTGCGCGCTGACATTGCGCAGCACCAACCTCGCCGCCGGGCGCCAGGCGATGGTGGCATAACCCTGGCTCGCCAGGCGGATCTCGGCGCCGATGGTCGTGCCTGTGAGATCGACGGAATCGAAGCTCCCGCCGGTGAGGTCGAGATTGCTGCCGATCTTGGCGAAGGTCATGCTCAAGGGGCCCACGATCCGCGTGCCCTCGGTGATCGAGAGCCCCTGGCCGATCGTCGCCCCGTTGAGAGTGACGCCCTTGGCAAAGGTCGAACCCTTCATCAGCACGGCGCCATCGACCTTCACATAGGCGAGATCGACGGATTCGTCGAAGCGGGCATGCTTGTCGAGGGAGAGCGTATGGCCGATATGGGCCGCGGGCGCGGCCAGGGGGCCGCTAATTTGCGAGCCGTCGAAGCGCAGCGTATAGCCGATCTCGGCATCACGGAGGTTGACCTCCTGATAGCTGCCGGCATCCATGTCGAGATCCTGGCCGACCTTGATCCCCTGCATGTTCAGCGGCCCCGCGACATGGTCGCCGGTCATGCGCAGATTGTCGCCGATGTTTGAGCCCTTGAGATCGGTCCGCACGAGACGGGCGCGCTCGAGGAACAGGTCGCTTCCGACCTGGAGGTTCTCCATCCAGGTCCAGCCGGAGACGAAGCTGTCCTCCATATGAATATCCGCCTTGACCGAGGCGCCCAGGAGATTGACGCCCGGCAGGCGCGCGCGGCGCATGACCAGGTTATGCGCGACCGACAGGCGCTCGAGATCGAGATTCCTGCCGATGTCGATATCGTTGAACTCCGCCGTTCCGCCGACGCTGCCGCGCAGCAGGTGAAGCTCGCCGGAGACATGCAGGCCCTCGAGGTGCAGGTTCCCGCCGAAGCCGGCGCCGTTCAGGTCGAGGGAGCCGGCGATGCGGGTATTGGCCAAGGAGACGTTTTCCGCCGTGGTCAGGCCGTGGAGATCGACATCGCCGGAGATGCGCATGCGCTCCAGCGACAGCTCGTAGCCCGGGGCGGCGTTGTCCAGCTCCAGCGGTCCCGCGATCTGCCCGCCCGAGATATGGACACCGGTATGGGGCACCAGGGCCTTCAGCTGCGGATCGAAGAGGAGGGCCGTGATGAAGCCGGCCGAAAGCGCCCGCGACGCCCCCGGCTCGGGGAAGCCCTTCTCCAGATCCGCCTTCTGGCCAGCGCAGATCTGGCGCCAGACCCAGCTCTCCGGCGGGGTCCAGCCGGGACGGGCGGCGCCGATGCAGTCCTGCGCCGCGGCATTGGCGAGCGGGACGAGGAATGCGAGGGAGATGAGAAAGAAAAGGCGGAAGGAACGGCAGGGCATGCGGCACTATTCGGATGAATTATGGCGGTTTTTGAGGGGACGAGGCGACGCGCAGGAGGAGGGCCCCGATCCGCATCAGGATTAGTTAGGCGATTCAACCTCTTGCCGCCAGTCCTTCGAGGCCGGTGGCGGCCTTTTCATAGACGCCGCGCAAGCCCCATGGCTATACTCGCCCGAGGATTCTACGGCCAGCCGGGACCAAGGAAGATGGGTTAGGGTGGTGAGCGAGGCGGACAGGAAATCTCTCGCCGATTGGACGGCCCGGGCCGAGCGCGAGCTTGCCGGCAAGCCCGTGGCGAGCCTCGGCTGGCAGACGCCCGAGGGCATCACCGTCAAGCCGCTCTATACCGCCGCCGATCTGGAAGCGCTGCAACATCTCGACAGCCTGCCCGGCTTCCCGCCCTTCCTGCGCGGGCCGCGGGCGACCATGTATGCCCACCGCCCCTGGACCATCCGCCAATATGCCGGCTTCTCCACGGCTGAGGAGTCCAACGCCTTCTTCCGCAGCAATCTGGCGGCGGGCCAGATGGGGCTCTCTGTCGCCTTCGATCTCGCCACCCATCGCGGCTACGATTCCGACCATCCCCGGGTAGTCGGCGATGTGGGCAAGGCGGGGGTCGCCATCGACAGCGTCGAGGACATGAGGATCCTGTTCGAGGGCATCCCCCTCGACAAGATGAGCGTCTCCATGACCATGAACGGCGCGGTGCTGCCGGTGCTGGCGGCCTTCATCGTCGCCGCCGAGGAGCAGGGCGTTCCGGCGAGGCAGATCTCCGGGACCATCCAGAACGACATCCTCAAGGAGTTCATGGTACGCAACACCTATATCTATCCGCCCGGCCCCTCCATGCGCATCGTCGCCGACATCATCGCCTTCTCGGCG
>DATBBO010000092.1:0-5514 GCA_036270995.1 Dongiaceae bacterium
TGCGCAAAACGAGCCGGCCGGTTTCGGTGACTCGGCCGATCATCGCGAAATCCAGTTCCCATTTCTCGAAAACGCGCCGCGCCTCGGCCTCGCTGCCCGGCGCGAGGATCATCAGCATCCGCTCCTGGCTCTCGCTGAGCATGATCTCGTAGGGGGTCATGCCGGTCTCGCGCATCGGCACCTTGTCGAGGTCGATCTCGAGGCCGAGCCCGCCCTTGGAGCTCATCTCGACGGAGGAGGAGGTGAGGCCAGCCGCCCCCATATCCTGGATCGAGACGATGGCATCGGTCGCCATCAGCTCCAGGCAGGCCTCCAGCAGCAGCTTCTCGGTGAAGGGATCGCCGACCTGGACGGTCGGGCGCTTCTCTTCCGAATCGTCGCTGAACTCCGCCGAGGCCATGGTCGCGCCATGGATGCCGTCGCGCCCGGTCTTGGCCCCGACATAGACCACCGGATTTCCCACCCCCGCGGCCTTCGAATAGAAGATCCGGTCCTTGTCGGCGATGCCGACGGTCATGGCATTGACCAGGATGTTGCCATTATAGGCGGGATGGAAATTCGTCTCGCCACCCACGGTGGGCACGCCCATGCAATTGCCGTAGCCGCCGATGCCGGCGACCACACCGGCCAGGAGATGGCGGGTCTTGGGGTCGTCGGGCGCGCCGAAGCGCAGCGCATTCAGATTGGCGATCGGCCGCGCGCCCATGGTGAAGACGTCGCGCATGATCCCGCCCACGCCGGTCGCCGCCCCCTGATAGGGCTCGATGAAGCTCGGATGGTTGTGGCTCTCGATCTTGAAGACCGCCGCCTGGCCGTCGCCGATATCCACGACCCCGGCATTCTCGCCCGGGCCCTGGATCACCACCGGCCCCTGGGTCGGCAGGCGCCGCAGAAATTTGCGGGAGGATTTGTAGGAGCAATGCTCGCTCCACATGACCGAGAAGATGCCGAGCTCGGTCAGATTGGGCGCGCGGCCCATGATCTTCTGGATCCGCTCGTACTCCTCGGCGGTGAGCCCATGCTCGGCAATGATATCTGGGGTGATCGCCGGCTCAGCCCCCCTCGGATTGCCCCTGGGCGGCTTGTTCACGAAGGACTCCGAGTCACGAGAGGGCCTCGACGATGCCCTTGAACATGGCGCGGCCGTCGGTCGAGCCATGCAGCGCCTCGACCGCATTCTCGGGATGGGGCATCAGCCCCAGGACGTTCTTGGTCTCGTTGAAGATGCCGGCGATGGCGCGGGCCGAGCCGTTGGGATTGGCTTCGGGCGTCAGCGCGCCTTCGGCATCGCAATAGCGAAAGGCGATCTGGCCCCGCTCCTCGAGCCGGTCGAGCGTCGCCTCATCGGCGAAGTAGTTGCCGTCGTGATGGGCGACGGGGATCGAGAGAGTCTGGCCCGCGGCATAGCCTGACGTGAAGAGGCTCTGGCTGGTCTCGACCTTGAGGCCGACATTGCGGCAGACGAAGCCGAGCCCGGCATTGCGCAGCAGGATGCCGGGAAGCAGCCCCGCCTCGGTCAGGATCTGGAAACCGTTGCAGATGCCGAGCACGGCGACGCCGGCCTTGGCGCGCTCCTTGATCTCCCGCATCACCGGGGAATGGGCGGCGATCGCCCCACAGCGCAAATAATCGCCATAGGAGAAGCCGCCGGGAACGACGATGAGATCGACCTTCGGAAGCGTGCTGTCCCGGTGCCAGACCATCTGCGGGGGATGCCCCATGGCATGCTCGAGGGCCGTGGCGACGTCATTCTCGCGATTGGAGCCGGGGAAGACGACGACGGCAGCGTCCATATCCGTTAACCCACCCAGATCCCTAATCCACCAAATCGATGGCGTAGTTCTCGATCACGGTATTGGCCAGGAGTTTGGCGCACATGGCCTCGACGCTGGCCTTGGCCTTGGCGCGGTCGGTCTCGGCGAGCTCCAGCTCGATATATTTGCCCTGCCGGACATCCTCCACCCCGGCGAAGCCGAGTCCGCCAAGCGCATGGGCGATGGCGCGGCCCTGGGGATCGAGGACGCCGTTCTTGAGGGTGATATGGACCTTCGCCTTCATGTGTCCCGGCCTATTGCACCGTATCCGGGCCGGACATGTCCCGGGGTCCGCCTTCGGGCATGATGCCGAGGCGCCGGGCGACCTCCTGATAGGCCTCCGCCACCTTGCCGAGATCGCGGCGGAAGCGGTCCTTGTCCAGCTTCTCATTGGTCTTGATGTCCCAGAGCCGGCAATTGTCCGGGCTGATCTCGTCGGCCAGCACGATGCGCATGTCGTCGCCTTCCCAGAGCCGGCCGAACTCGAGCTTGAAATCGACGAGCTTGAGGCCGACGCCGAGGAAGAGGCCGGAGAGGAAGTCGTTGATCCTGAGCGAGAGCGACAGAATCTCGTCGAGCTCCTGGGGCGTCGACCAGCCGAAGGCGGTGATGTGCTCCTCGGAGACCATCGGATCGCCCAGCTGATCCGACTTGTAGTAGTACTCGACGATGGAGCGTGGCAGGACCGTGCCCTCCGCCAGGCCGAAGCGGGTCGCGAGCGAGCCTGCGGCGATGTTGCGGATCACGATCTCGAGCGGAATGATCTCCACCTCGCGCACGAGCTGCTCGCGCATGTTGAGGCGGCGCACGAAATGGGTCGGGATGCCGGCCTCCCCCAGGCGCGTCATCAGATATTCCGAGATCCGGTTGTTGAGCACCCCCTTGCCGGTGATGGTGCCCTTCTTCTGGTTGTTGAAGGCGGTGGCGTCGTCCTTGAAGTATTGGACGAGCGTGCCGGGTTCTGGCCCCTCATACAGAACCTTCGCCTTGCCTTCATAGATGCGGCGCTTGCGGGACATGGGAGGTTCTCGCGATGTCAGGAATCGGGCTAGGCAACTTGATCGTATAGCAGGTAGATGACGTCAAAACAACGACAGCACCCCGGCCATGCCGGCGCTGCAAGGCTTCGACCGCAGATGGAAAAATATTTGCAAATTCAGGAGCTTGTCGGAGTTTGTTCGGAGAGAGACACCGGCTGGTAGGGAAGCTGGTCGGGCCGTCCCGCGGCGAAGAGAAAGACCGGTTCCAGCTCGGTTCCGGGCGCGGGCAGGGCGAGGAGGGCGCTGGAGAGCGTGCCGAATCCGTTTTCTGCGATGATGGTCATGGCGTCATGGGGGCCGCCGCCGGGCGCGAAGTCGCGGCTTGCCAGCAGGGCCTGCCAGGCCTGCCAGTCGCCGCTCGCGGGATCGGGCGGGGGTGCCGCGCGGAAGCGCGGCAGGAAATGGGCGATGCGCCGGCTGCCGGCGCTGTCGTTCAGGTCATGGGCGGTCAGCATGGAGAGCCCTACCGGGACGGGCCCTGCGTCGATGCGCGCGCCGCCATGGCGGATCCACCAGGCCTCGGTGTTGTCCGCCAGGATCATGTTGAAGGGGCGGTAGGCGGCGGGATCGAGCTCGGCCAATGCGGCGGCCGCCTCGCGCGCGTCGGCATGGTCGAGTGCCTCCAGCACAAGTTCCCCACGGCTGCGCTTCCCCGCCGCCGGCCCCAGGCTCTGCGGCCGGTTCATGATCCCGGCGATCAGCCCATGATCGTTCAGGCCGAGCCAGCTTCCTCCCGCCTCCTGGTCGAGACCCGCCACGACCCAGGGCCGGTCGGGCCAGTGACGGCCCGGCGCCAGCCAAGGGCGCCGGGACATTTCGTCGCGGTTGGCGCCGAGGATGACCGGCCAGTCATGGCCCGGGCGGCGGAGGATGACGACGCTGCACATGAGAGGAAGATGAGGCGCTGAATCGAGTGGATCTACGGTTTCAAATCCAGGGGCAACTCGCTATATACGGAACCAACAATCCTTACCACTCAAGGGAGCGCATCGGGATGGGCGAATTCGAAAGTCGCGAGCAGGCCTTCGAGGCGAAATTCGCGCATGACCAGGAGATTCAGTTCAAGGCCAAGGCGCGCCGCGATGCCCTGATGGCACGTTGGGTGGTGGGCGAGCTCGGCCTTTCCGGCGCCGAGGCGGAGGCCTATGTGCAGAGCCTCGTGGCACTCGCCGTGCAAAAGGATCACGAGCGCCTTCTGGTCGACAAGCTCCTCGCCGATTTCGCGAAGGCGAACGTGCCGATGACCGAGCATCGCCTGCGCAAGCGCGTCACCGAGTTCTACGAGCAGGCGAAGCAGCAGGTGGCCTCGGAAATCAGGAGCTGAGCCGCGGCGCCCTGGGAAGCTAAGGATCGCCGATCTGATGGCGAGCCTGCGGACGATCTCGTCCTAGGTCGACGCGCCGAACACCCGCTTGAAGATCTCGTCGACCCGGCGCGTGTGATAGGCAAGATCGAAGCAGGCTTCGAGCTCGGCCGGCGCGAGATGGTGGGTCACCTCCGGATCGGCCTTGAGCAGGGTCAGGAAATCCGCGCCCTCCTGCCAGACCCGCATGGCGTTGCGCTGGACCATGCGATAAGCCGCCTCGCGCGCGACCCCGGCCTGGGTCAGCGCCAGCATCACGCGCTGGGAATGGACGAGCCCGCCATAGAGATCGAGGTTCCGGCGCATGGCCTCGGGATAGACCAGCAGCTTCTCGATCACGCCGGCGAGGCGGGTAAGGGCGAAGTCGAGCGCGATGGTGGCGTCCGGCGCCATGACCCGCTCGACGGCGGAATGGGAGATGTCGCGCTCATGCCAGAGCGCGATGTTCTCGAGCGCCGGCACCACCGCCGCGCGGATGAGCCGCGATAGCCCGGTCAGGTTCTCCGACAGCACGGGGTTGCGCTTATGGGGCATGGCGGAGGAGCCCTTCTGGCCCTCGCTGAAGAATTCCTCCGCCTCGCGCACTTCGCTGCGCTGGAGGTGGCGGATCTCGATCGCCAGATTCTCGATAGAGCCGGCGATGACGCCCAGCACCGAGAAGAACATGGCATGGCGGTCGCGGGGGATGACCTGGGTCGAGATGGGCTCGATCGCGAGCCCCATCTTCTCCGCGACATGACGCTCCACCGCGGGGTCGATATTGGCGAAGGTGCCGACTGCGCCGGAGATGGCGCAGGTCGCGATCTCGGTGCGGGCGGCTCGCAGCCGCGCACGCGCGCGGTCGAAGGCGGCGTAATGGCCGGCGAGCTTCAGGCCGAAGGTGGTGGGCTCGGCATGGATGCCGTGGCTGCGGCCGATGGTGACCGTGTCCTTGTGCTCATGGGCGCGGCGCTTGAGGGCCGCGAGCAGTGCGTCGAGATCGGCCAGCAGGATGTCGCTCGCCTGCTTCAGCTGCACCGCGAAGCAGGTGTCGAGCACGTCGGACGAGGTCATGCCCTGATGCAGGAAGCGCGCCTCGGGCCCGACGATCTCGTTGAGATGCGTCAGGAAGGCGACCGTGTCGTGCTTCACCTCGCGCTCGATCTCGTCGATGCGCTCGACGTCGAAGACGGCGTCCTTGCCTTTCGCCCAGACCGCGTCGGCCGCTTCCTTCGGGATCACGCCGAGCGTCGCCATCTGGGTCGCGGCATGCGCCTCGATCTCGAACTGGATGCGAAAACGCGTCTGCGGCTCCCAG
>DATBBO010000093.1:0-2010 GCA_036270995.1 Dongiaceae bacterium
GGAGCATATGTATCTCGTGACCGACGAGATGCCCGAGGTGGTGGCCTTCAACAAGGAGCGCGGCCACGAGCTGCCCCATGCCATCGACTTCAAGGCCGAGATCTACATGCGCCAGGAACGCAGCGGCATGGTCCTCGGCACCTATGAGAAGGCCTGCCGCCCCTGGCAGCCCCGCGAGACGCCCTGGGATTTCGGCACCGAGCTGCTGGAGCCGGATCTCGACCGCATCGCCCCCTCCCTCGAGCTGGGGCACAAGCATTTCCCGGCCATGGCCAAGGCCGGCATCAAGCGCATCATCAACGGCCCCTTCACCTTCTCCCCCGACGGCAATCCGCTGGTGGGGCCGGTGCAGGGCCTGAAGAACTTCTGGTGCGCCTGCGCCGTCATGGCGGGCTTCAGCCAGGGCGGCGGAGTCGGCCTGGCCCTCTCGCAATGGATGGTCAACGGTGATCCGGGCTTCGATGTCTGGGCCATGGACATCGCGCGCTTCGGCGAATGGGCGACGCGCTCCTACACCAATGAGAAGGTCCGGGAGAATTATTCCCGGCGCTTCTCCATCCGCTTTCCCAATGAGGAGCTGCCGGCGGCGCGCCCGCAGCAGACGACCTCGCTCTACGACATCATGGTGAAGCAGGGCGCGGTGATGGGCGATAGCTGGGGGCTCGAGACGCCTCTCTGGTTTGCGCCCAAGGGCGTGGAGCCGAAGGACATCGTCTCCTTCCACCGCTCCAACGACTTCCCGCATGTGAAGGCGGAATGCCTCGGCGTGCGCAACGGCGTCGGCGTGACCGAGATCGCCAACTTCGCCAAATACGAGTTCACCGGCCCGGGGGCGGAGGCTTTTCTCTCGCGCCTCATGACCAACCGCATGCCGCGCAAGGGCCGCCTCGTGCTGACGCCCATGTTGAACCCGGCGGGCAAGCTGATCGGCGATTTCACCATCGCCAAAGCGGGGGACGAGCGCTTCCTGATGTGGGGCTCCTCCCAGGCGCAGAAATACCACATGCGCTGGTTCGAGGCGCATCTGCCGGCGGACGGCTCGGTCAAGGTCAAGCGCTTCGACATGGGGCTCGTCGGCCTGTCGCTCGCGGGCCCGAAAGCGCGCGACCTGCTGCAGAAGCTGACGGACGAGGACGTCTCCAAGACGGCCTTCAAGTTCCTCGACCACCGCGCCATGGACATCGCCAATGTGCCGACGGTGATCAACCGCGTCACCTATACCGGCGATCTCGGCTATGAGATCTGGGTGGCGCCGGAATATCAGCGCCGGCTCTATGAGGAGATCATGGCCAAGGGCCGCGATCTCGGCATCGTCAATTTCGGCATGCGGGCCCTGCTGAGCCTGCGGCTGGAGAAGAACTTCCCCACCTGGTACCGCGAGCTTCGCCCGATCTACGGCGTCTTCGAGGCCGGGCTCGACCGCTTCATCGACCTCGCCAAGAACGATTTCATCGGGCGGGATGCGGCGGTGAAGGAGAAGGAGGAGGGCGGCAAGCTCCGGCGCGTCAGCATGATCGTCGACGCCACCGACGCCGATGTGCTGGGCGACGAGCCGATCTGGCAGGACGGCAAGGTGATCGGCTGGGTCACCTCCGGCGGCTTCGCCCATTCCGTCGACAAGTCGCTGGCCCAGGGTTATGTGCCGAAGCAGCACGCGTCGGAGACCGGCAAGGGCGCTTTCGAGATCGAGATCATCGGCGAGCGCCGCAAGGCGACCATCATCACCGAGCCGCTGTTCGATCCCGAAGGGGCGCGGATGCGGATGTAGGGCCGCAGGCCCTAGCCGGCTCGGCGCCCGACTACCTGCCCGGCCTCGGCACCCGCGCGAGGCGCTGGACGATCTCGACCAGCTGGCGATGCGCGGTGCTGGCCGGATCGCGGAAGTCATCGACCGAATGCTCGTCGGCGAGCCGGCTGAAGCGCAGGAGCTCGCGCGCGCGTTGGCGCCGGTTCAGCTGCAGGTCCGATGGCCTCGATGTGAGAAAGAGCCGGCGCATCTCGCCGCGGCCG
>DATBBO010000094.1:0-14566 GCA_036270995.1 Dongiaceae bacterium
CGGGCGAAAGTCGAGATCGGGTAGTTCCAGGGAATGATATGGGCGGTGACGCCCACGGGCTCGATCAGGGTGAAGCCCATATAGTCGCGCCCGAGCGGGATGCTGTCGCCCTGGATCTTGTCGGCCGACCCGCCGTAATACTCGAAGAGGCGGGCCGCGCCGCCCACATCGCCGCGCGCCTCGGCCGGGGTCTTGCCGGAATGCAGCGCCTCGATCACCGTCAGGCGTTCGGCCTGCTCGCGCAGCTTCGCCGCCGTCGCCAGCAGCACCCTTCCGCGCTCGGCGGGCTTGAGGCGCTTCCAGGTTTCAAGCCCCCGCTTGGCGGAGGCCACTGCCCGATCGACATCTTCGGGCGAGGCATCGGCCACCCGGGCGAAGATCTTGCCGGCGCCGGGATCATGGATGTCGAGGCTTGCGCCGTTCGATGAAGGGGCGAAGCGGCCGTCGATGTAGTGATCCTTGGGCAGGCCCGCAAGCGTGCCGCTGCGGAAATAGTCCGCGACCAGGGTTTCCGCCGTTGCGGACATCTAGCTCTCCTCGCTGATCTGATAGCGTGACTTGGCGAGCCATTCGGGCTCGATCTCGATGCCCCAGCCGGGCTCGGCCGAGATGGTGACGCGGCCTTCCTCGACGCGATAGGGATCGCTGCGGAAGAGGCCGTATTGCCAGGGGTAGTAGTCGGCCTCCTCGATCGAGAACTCGAGATACTTCCCGGCATTGGGCAATGAGGCCAGCAGATGCATGGTGAAGAGCGTCACCAGCCCGAGATTGGCCGCATGTGGCGTCACCTTCATGCCCGCGGCCTCGGCCATTTTCGCGATCTGCAACGCGCGGCCGATCCCGCCGCAATAGAGGATGTCGGGCTGGGCGATATCGACGATGTGCTGGCCGCAGATGACCTTCCAGATGGGAAGATCGCAATCCTGCTCGCCGCCCGTTACATCGAGATCGAGAGCCTCGGTCACCTCCCTGGTCTGCTCCAGCTCCCAATAGAGGCAGGGCTCCTCGAAATGCTCCACGCCCTGATCCTGAAGGAGCTTGCCGATCTCGATGGCACGCTCCGGCGAGAATCCGCTATTGGCATCCACCAACAGCGCCACATCGGGGCCGAGCGCGCGGCGGATCTGAGGCACGATCGCCTCGGTGCGGCCGGGCCATTCGTCGACATCATGGCCGTATTCGGCTGCCACCCGGAACTTGAAGGCATCGAAGCCATGCTTGTCGCGCAGCCTGAGGAAGCGCTCCGCCTCGGCCTCGGGGGTGATGTCGCGCTTCATCGAGGAAGCATAGGCGCGCAGCTTGCCCAGCTTGCCGCCGAGCAGCGTCACCACAGGCTTCTCTTGGCGCTTGCCCTCCAGATCCCAGAGGGCGGTGTCCAGCCCGGCCATCGCCCGCTTCAGGTAGGAGCCGGGAAATTTATGCTCCTTCTCCTGGACGCGATCGATCAGGGGATCGATGGGGAAGGCCTCCTGCCCCAGCACCCAGGGGGCGAGCTGGCGGTGGAGGACATCGCAGGTAATGTCGGAATTATAGGTGGAGACCTGGCCCCAGCCGGTGCTGCCGTCTTCCAGGGTTGCGCGCACGAAGCCGACGAACCTCGTGCTGAAGGTCTCCAGCCGCTTGATCCGCATGGGCAGGATCAGCCGAAGGTAATGACGTTGCGGATGGCAGCGCCGCTGCGGGTCGAATCCATCGCCTCGTTGATCCGCTCCAGCGGATAGCGCCCGCTCACCATCTCGTCGAGCTTGAGCCGGCCCTGCTGGTAGAGCTCGACCAGCTTCGGAATGTCGATCTGGATCCGCGCATCGCCCATCTTCGAGCCGAGCATTCGCAGATTGTCGGAGGCGAGGAGGCCGGCCTCGACCTCCATCTTCACGCCGTCCGCCGGCATGCCCACCAGCACGATGGTGCCGGATCGGGCCACGAGATCGAAGGACTGCTGGAAGGCAGCCTTGGCGCCCACGGTCACGAAGACATAGTCGGCGCCGCGCCCGCCGGTGAGATCGCGAAGCTGCTGGCGCAGGTTGCGCTCCGTGGCGTTCAGCGCATGGGTCGCGCCGAAATGGCGTGAGACCTCCAGCTTCGAGGGGACGACGTCGATGGCGATGATCTTGGCCGCGCCGGCATAGGCCGCCCCCTGGACGACATTGAGGCCCACGCCGCCGATGCCGATGACCGCGATGCTCGCGCCTGGCTCGATCCGGGCGGTGTTGATCGCCGCCCCGAAGCCGGTGATGACGCCGCAGGCGAGCAGCGAGGCGGACTCGAAGCTCATGCTCTTTGGGACGACGACGCATTGCGAGGCATCCACCACCACGCGCTCGGCGAAGGCCGCGGTCTTGAGGCCATGCATCAGCCGCTCGCCATTGGCGCGGCGCAGCGGGCTCAGGGACTCGCGCGGGAAGCGCGCCTCGCAGGTGACCGGATGCCCGTTGCCGCAGGAGGGGCAGGTTCCGCAAGAGCGGATGAGCGTGACCACCACATGGTCGCCGGGCGCGAAGCCCTTGACCCCGGAGCCCAGGCGCCGCACCACGCCCGCCGCCTCATGGCCGTAGACGGCGGGCAGCGCCCCGCCCCAGGCCCCGTCGGCATAAAGGATATCGCTGTGGCAGATGGCGCAGGCCGTTATATCGACCGCGATCTCCCCCGCTCCCGGCACATCGAGTTCCACCTCCTCGATCGCCAATGGTTGCCCAAAAGCATGACAAACTGCCGCGCGCATTTCCCGTCACTCCTTCCTGATCGGACGGCAACGATCCTACCGCCGCTGGGCAATGGCAAACGAAGCTTTCGGCCCTTGAGGCCAAATCTGGCTTGGGTCAGAGGCGGCGGCCAACGAAGACGCCAGCCCCCGGGGACCGCGGGCTAGTCGCTCCCGCTGCGCCCGTAGACGCCCCGCTCCGTCGCGACGAAATCCACCCTGCCCTCGGCAAGCGCGCGGGCGCATTCGGATGGTGCATTGATGATCGGCTCCTCATGGACGTTGAAGCTGGTGTTGATCAGCACCGGCACGCCGGAGAGCGCCTTATAGGCCGCGAGGATGTCGTAATAGAGAGGGTTCTGCGCTCGCTCGATCACTTGCGGGCGAGCCGTGCCGTCGACATGGACGACCGCGGGGATGCGTCCCCGCCAGGAATCACGCACGCCGCAGGTGATGGTCATGAAGCTCGCCGCCCGGCGCTTGACGGGGCCGAGATCGAAGACGGTCTCCGCATCCTCCGCCGTCACCACCGGGGCGAAGGGCATGAACTCGCTGCGGGAGAGCCGGTCGTTGAGAGTGCGGTTGATGTCGGCGTCGAGCGCCGAGGCCATGATCGAGCGCGCACCCAGCGCCCGGGGCCCGTATTCCATGCCCTTCGTATAGATGGCGACGATGCGGCCTTGATGGATCAGCTCCGCTGCGCCATCGACGGGATTGCCCGGCATGCGCCGGAAGCGCGGATCCTTCTCGAAGGTCTCGTCCATCGCCACGCCGAAATCGCGGCCGTAATAGAGCGTCTCCAGCGGCCAGCGCTGGGCGAGCCAGCGCTCCATCCCGTCGCGCGCCAGCAGGAACTCCAGAACGGCGCCCGCGGCAAGCCCCTGGTCGCTCATCGCCGGATAGACGAAGACCTCATCCAGCGGGAGCTCCTCCGCCAGGCGCTGGTTGAGGCGCACATTGGCGAAGACGCCGCCTGCGAGCCCTAGATGGCGCATCGGGTGGCGCTTCAGGATGCGGCGGGCGGACTCGATGACGAAGTTCTCGAGCAGGAGCTGGATCGAGGCCGAGACATCCTCGCGGCTGGCGCCCTTGGCCAGATCGAAGATGCATTCTCGCATGGCGCCATAGCTCGGGAAGTCGCTGGCGACCTCACCGCGCTCATCGACCCGGAAATGCCGGGCCAGCGCATCGTAGAGCTTCGGCTTGCCGAAGGCCGCGAGCCCCGTCACCTTGCCCTCGTGGCGGAAGGGAATGAACCCCAGGGCCTCGGTGGCGTAGGCGTAGGCCTGCCCCAGGCTGTCGATGCGGCGTGGGCGCGTGAGCTCCTGATCTCCGCCATAGAGCTCGGTCAGCGCGCCGTCCCGGAAGAGGCGCATGGAGTACTGGACATTGTCGCCGCCGCCATCGGCGGTGTAGAGCAGCGCCTCGGCCCAGCCCGTATGGAAGAGGCAGGGCAGCGCATGGGCCAGATGATGGTTGGCGAAGGCGATTTTCGCTTCTGGCGCCAAACGCAGCTCGCGCTTGAAGAGGTCGCCCTTGAACATGGCGGCCGAATCCGTCCGGCGATAGCGGACGCACTCGTTCTCCATGTATTTGTATTTCTCCTTGCCGAACTGGGCGCGGAGCGCGAAGGCGAGGCGCCGGCCCAGGGGGAAATGGGTGAAGAGATGGGTGGGGAACATGCCGCGCGCCATCACGATCGCGCCGATCTCCCGGCGCTTGCGCCCGGCGATGGAGAGGCACTCGTCGATGGCCTCCACCGGCACGCGCCCGCCATGGCCCTTCTTGCGGGTGACCCGTTCCAGCGCGACCGAGGCCAGCGTCCGGTACTCGTCGAACAGGCAGGCGCAGGCATCGTGCCCGCCGGAATTGATGCCGAGAATGAGCATGGGGAAGAAGTCGGACCGCTCGCAGGGCTGGCAATTGGGGGGCCGAACCTAGCGCCGAACGCCGCGGCGAGAAACTCCATTCTTGGGGCCGCCGTTCCTCTTTTGCCCTCACCCGCCCGGCCGGCGACAAGGCCGGCGACAAGGATGGAGCTATGAGCGGGAGCCTCCTCTCCCGGATGCGCGGCAATCTGGCGGGCATGGCCTGGCCGCCTGTACTGTCCGGCAGGCTCGCCTCGCTGGCCGTGCTGGCCCGGGATCTGGAGCGCGGCCAATGGCTGCCGCGCGCCGAGATCGAGGCGTGTCAGCACCGCCAGCTTGTCGCCGTGGCGACCCATGCCGCGGCAGAGTCGACCCATTTCGCTCGGCGCCTGGCATCGGCCGGCCTCGTGCCCTCGGATCTCGGCACCCCCCAAGGGCTCCGCCGCCTTCCCGCGCTCAGGCGGCGCGACATCCAGCAGGCCGGCGCTGGCTTCTTCTGCCGGACGGTGCCTGAGAGCCATCGCCCGCTCAGCGAGAGCCGAAGCACCGGCTCCACCGGCCATCCGATCACCGTCCAGCGCACCGCCGTCAGTCAGCTCCTCTGGTCCGCCATCAATCTCAGGTCCCATATCTGGTGGGGCCGCGATCTCGCCCGGCGCTGCGCCTATATCGGCGTCCACCTCGAGAATCTGGCGAGGCAGCCCCATTGGGGCCCGCCTATGGGCCGGCTGTTCGAGACCGGCCCGCTCCTCGGCATTCCGATCACCACCGACATCGCCGAGCAGGTCCGGCTCCTGGTGAAGTTCGACCCCGATACCCTGGTGGTCTACCCCAATAATCTCGACGCCATTCGCCGCCATTGCCAGCGCAGTGCCACCCCGCTTCCGGGCCTTCGCCTGATCCTCACCATGGCGGAGGCCCTGACTCCGGAGATCCGGAGGGCCGCGGCAGATTTCTTCCAGGCGCGGGTCTTCGATTGCTATTCCTCAGGCGAGCTCGGCGTGGCGGCGCTGGAATGCCCGGAAAGCGGCGGCTATCACATCATGGCCGAGACGGTGCTGGCGGAAGTCCTCGATGACGCGGGCGAAGCTTGCGCGCCGGGGGAGATGGGCCGCCTGGTGCTGACCGATCTCAGCAATTTCGCCACGCCCCTCATCCGCTATGAGCCTGGCGACTATGCCGAGCTTGCCGGACCCTGTCCCTGCGGTCGCGGCCTGCCGGCGCTGGCGCGAATCCTCGGGCGCAGCCGCAACATCCTCCGGCTACCCGATGGCCGCCGCTTCTGGCCCAGGCTGAACCCCATCAGGTATCGCGATCTGGCGCCCATCGCCGAATACCAGATCGTGCAGAGCGAGCCCGATCTGCTGGAGATGAAGCTGGTGGTGGAGAGCCCGCTGACTGCAAGGCAGGAAGCGGACCTCGCCGATCTCCTGCGCCGTGCCGTAGGCTACCCGTTCCGGATCGCCTTCACCTACTACGAGGGGGAGATCCCGCGCGGGCCCGGGCACAAATTCGAGGAGTTCCTGTGCCTTTTGCCTGAGGAGGGGGAAGGCCAGAGCCGATGACCGAAAGCCTTCTCTCCGGGATCCGCGGCAATCTTGCCGGCATGGCTTGGCCGGCCCTGCTGACCGGCCCGCTTGCTTCGCTGGTGGCCCTGGCAGGCGAGCTCGAGGAGAGCCAATGGCTTCCGCCCGCCGAGATCGAGCATGGCCAGTATCGCCAGCTTGTGGCCCTCGCGACCCATGCGGCGGCGGAGTCGCCTCATTTCGCGCGGCGAATGGCTACGGGCGGTCTCACTCCCGCCGATCTCGGCAGCCTCGAGGGGCTCCGCCGTCTGCCCATCCTCAAGCGCCGCGAGATCCAGCAGAGCGGTGCTGCGTTCTACTGCCGCAACATTCCCGAAGCCCATGGGCCGATCCGGGAGACCCGCACCTCCGGCTCCACCGGCGAGCCCGTCGTCATCCGGCGCAGCGCCGTCAGCCAGCTCTTCTGGCGCGCCATCAGCCTGCGCTTCCATGCCTGGTCGAATCGCAATCTTGCCGGACGCTGCACCAGCATCCGGGCCAATCTTCCAGAGGTCATGGTTCAACCCGATTGGGGGCCCCCCATCAGCCGGCTCTTCGAGACCGGACCGCTCCAGTCGATCCCCTCCAACACCGACACCCCCGAGCTGGCCCGCATCATCGCAGCGTTCAATCCCGACAGCCTGGTGATCATGCCCAACACCCTGGAGGCGCTGCGGCGGCATTGCGCCCGCCATGTCGTGACGATCCCCGGCCTTCGCCTGATCCTGACCATGAGCGAGACCCTCACCCCACCGATCCGGGCGGCGGCGGAATCCTATTTTCAGGCCCGCGTCTTCGATTGCTACTCGTCGGGAGAGCTGGGGATCGCCGCGCTGGAATGCCCGCAGAGCGGTCTCTATCACCTCATGGCCGAGACGATCCTCATGGAAATGCTGGACGAGGAGGGCAATCCCTGCCGGCCGGGCGAGACGGGCCGTCTCGTGCTGACCGATCTCAGCAATTTCGCGAGCCCCCTGATCCGCTACGACACGGGCGATTATGCGGAGCTCGGCGATGCCTGCTCCTGCGGCCGCGGCCTGCCTGTGCTGAGCCGCATCCGCGGAAGGGTGCGCAACCTCCTGCGCCGCCCCGATGGCCAGCGCTACCGGCCGCGTCTGGAGGTCGACTTCTACCGCGAACTGGCGCCGGTCATCGAGCATCAGATCGTCCAGCGCGAGATCGATCTCCTGGAGATGAGGCTGGTGGTCGAGCGGCCGCTGACGGAGAAGCAGGAGACGGATCTGGCGGATCTTCTGCGCCATGCTGTGAGCTATCCGTTCCGCGTCGCTTTCACCTATTTCGAAGGAGAGATTCCCCGCGGGCCCGGTGGCAAATTCGAGGAGTTCCTCTGCCTGCTGCGCGATGACGCGGACGGCGAAGCGGGCAAGGGTTGAGCCGGTTATCTTCGCGCCGCTAAACTGGCGGGGGCCAAGAAATGGAGCATCAGATGAAGCCTCGCGAGATCGGCCGAACCGGCCTCCACGTCACCCCGCTCGGCTTCGGCGGAGCCCCCTTCGGCAATCTCTTCGCCCCGGTGGCGGATTCCGATGCCCGCGCCGCGGTGGAGACGGCCTGGTCCAAGGGCTGCCGCTACTTCGATACCGCGCCCTATTACGGCTTCGGGCTTAGCGAGCGGCGCATCGGCGATGTCCTGCGCGGGCGGAAGCGCGACGATTTCGTCCTCTCCACCAAGGTCGGCCGGCTGATCCAGCGCGGCGCCAACACCGATCCCATCGCCTCCCAATTCCACTCCCCCATGCCGTTCCACGTCGTCTTCGACTATTCCTATGACGGTGTCATGCGCTCGGTTGAGGGCAGCTATCAGCGTCTCGGCCTGGACCGGATCGACATCGTTCTGCTCCACGATCTGGGCGAGGCCGAGCATGGCAAGGAGCTGCCGCGCATCTTCAAGGGCGCCATGGAGGGCGGCTATCGCGCGCTGGCGGAGCTGAAGCGCGCCGGCCAGATCCGCGCCATCGGCATGGGGGTGAACGAGGTCGCTATCTGCGAGGAAGCGCTGCGCCACGGCGATTTCGACTGCTTCCTTCTGGCCGGCCGCTACACGCTGCTGGAGCAGGGCGGGCAGGAGGGGCTCTTTCCGGCCTGCCGCAAGCGCGGCGTCTCCCTCATCATCGGTGGCCCGTTCAATTCCGGCGTGCTGGTGCGCGCAGGACGCGCGGATGCGACCTACAACTACGCCGCCGTGCCGCCGGAGATTCGCGCCAAGGTCGAAAGGCTGGTCGAGGTCTGCAAAATGTTCGAGGTCTCCCTGCCGGCTGCGGCCCTGCAGTTTCTCCTGGCCAATCCGGTCATCGCCAGCATCATCCCCGGCGCGCGCAGCGCGGCCGAGGCGGCGAGTCATTGGGCGATGCTGGGCGAGAAGATCCCGGCGGAGTTCTGGGCGGAGCTCAGGCGGCGCCAGTTGCTCCATCCCGAAGTGCCAGTCCCGAGCGAGGCCGCCTGACCGGCGGACCGTCATGCCCCCCATCGGCCAGATCGATTCCCACCAGCATTTTTGGCGTCTGGAGCGCGGCGATTACGGCTGGCTGAAACCGGCACTCGAACCGCTCTATCGCGATTTCGGCCCGGCTGACCTCGCACCCTTTCTCGAGCACCACGGGATCGCCGGCACCGTGCTGGTCCAGGCGGCCGCCACCGTTGCCGAGACGGAGTTCATGCTGGGCATCGCGACGGAGACGGCGTTCGTCAAGGGCGTCGTCGGCTGGGTCGATTTCGAATCCACCGTCGCGCCCGCCGAGATCGACAGGCTCGCCGCCCATCCGAAGCTGAAGGGCTTTCGCCCGATGATCCAGGACATTCCCAATCCCGAATGGATGTTGTGCGCTGCGATCGGGCCTGCCATCGCCCGGCTGCAGCATCTGGGGCTCGCCTTCGACGCCCTGGTGAAGCCGCCGCATCTGGCGCCCCTGCGGCAATTCCTGCCGCTCTATCCCGAGCTCTGGGTCGTGATCGATCACGGCGCCAAGCCCGATATCGCCCATGGCCAGTTCGGGGATTGGTCGCGGGATATGCGAGAGCTGGCGGCCGATCCCCGGGTCTGTTGCAAGATCTCGGGCCTCGTGACCGAGGCCGCTCCCGGCTGGCGGCAGGAGAATCTCACCCGCTATCTCGACCTGCTGCTGGAGGCCTTCGGGCCCCGTCGCCTCATGTGGGGCAGCGACTGGCCGGTGGTGGATCTCGCCGGCGGCTATGACCGTTGGCGCGTCGCGGCACTGGACTATCTCGCGCGCTTGGGCGAAGAGGAGCGGGCGGCCATACTGGGCGGCACCGCCGCCGAGTTCTATCGGCTGTAGAAATCTGATCGAGGGAGTCGAAGTTGGATCGATTGAAGGGCAAGCGCGCAGTCGTGACGGCCGCCGGCCAGGGCATCGGACGGGCTTTCGCCGAGGCCTTCCATCGCGAGGGCGCCGAGGTCCTCGCCACCGACATCAACGAGGCGGCGCTGAAGAGCCTCGCCGGCATTGCGACGCGCCGGCTCGATGTCACCGACAAGGCGGCGGTCGAGGCGCTCGCCGCCGAGCAGGGTGCGGTGGATATCCTGGCCAATTGCGCCGGCTATGTGCATCAGGGGACGATCTTCGACTGCTCGGAGAAGGATTGGGACTTCTCCTTCGAACTCAATGTGAAGTCCATGTATCGCATGATCCGCGCCTTCCTGCCCGCCATGCTGGAGAAGGGCCGGGGCTCGATCGTCAATGTCGCCTCCATCGCCTCCAGCGTGAAGGGCGTGCCAAACCGGTTCGTCTACAGCGCCACCAAGGCCGCCGTCATCGGCCTCACCAAATCGGTGGCGGCGGATTTCGTCGCCAAGGGCATCCGCTGCAACGCCATTTGCCCCGGCACGGTCCAGAGCCCGTCTCTCGATGAGCGCATCCGGGCCCTCGGCGGAGATCCGGCGGAGATGCGCCGCGCCTTCGTCCAGCGCCAGCCGATGGGCCGCATCGCCGAGCCCATCGAAATCGCGCATCTCGCCGTCTATCTGGCCTCGGACGAGGCAAGCTTCACCACGGGCGCCGTTCACATCATCGACGGCGGCTGGTCAAGCTAAGCCATAGGCATACCCTCGCGCGTTTGACGCTGGAGGGGCCCCATCTGCGACGGAGAAACAATCCGCGGATGGCCGAGCTTCGCCGGCCATGACGGTAGAAAGGCGGCAACAACTAATATATTAGTATCTACGAATTTCCCGCGACAGGCCGCTTCATGGTCACCATCACAGGATTCCGCGCTCGCGACATCCGCTTTCCCACCTCGCGCGAGGCGGACGGCTCCGACGCCATGAATCCCGATCCCGACTATTCCGCCGCCTATCTGGTGCTGACCACCAACCAGCCGGGGCTCGAGGGCCACGGCCTGACCTTCACGCTCGGGCGCGGGAATGAGCTCTGCGTGGCGGCGATCGAGGCTCTGGCGCCGATTGTGGTGGGGCGCCCTCTTGCCGAGATCACCGGCGCCATGGGGGCTCATTGGCGGGAGCTCGTCTCAGCCAGCCAGCTGCGCTGGGTCGGGCCTGAGAAGGGCGTCATCCATCTGGCGACCGCCGCTGTGGTGAATGCCATTTGGGATCTCTGGGCCAAGAGCGAGGGAAAGCCGGTCTGGCGCCTGGTCGCCGGCATGACTCCGGAGCAGTTCGTAAGCCTGATCGATTTCCGCTATCTGAGCGACGCCCTGACTCCGGTCGAGGCGCTCGCGATGCTGAAGGCCAATGAGCCGGGCAAGGCCGCGCGCATCGCCGAACTCGAGGCCAAGGGCTTTCCCGCCTACACCACCTCGGCCGGGTGGCTGGGCTATCCCGATGACAAGGTTCGGCGCCTCTGCCGAGAGGCCGTGGCCGAGGGGCTCGACTATCTCAAGATCAAGGTCGGCCGCGACCTCGCCGACGACAAGCGACGCTGCGCCATCCTGCGCGAGGAGATCGGCCCCGACCGCTTCCTCATGATCGATGCCAATCAGATCTGGGATGTGGGACAGGCGATCGAATGGGTGACGGCGCTCGCACCCTATCGCCCGCTCTGGATCGAGGAGCCGACGAGCCCCGATGACGTGCTGGGCCACGCCGCCATCCGCAAGGCGGTGAAGCCGCTCGGAATCGGCGTGGCCACCGGGGAGATGTGCCAGAACCGGGTGATCTTCAAGCAGCTCATGCAGGCAGGCGCCATCGACTTCTGCCAGATCGATTCCTGCCGCCTGGGCGGGGTCAACGAGGTGCTTGCGGTGCTGCTCCTGGCGAAGAAGTTCGGCGTCCCCGTTTGTCCCCATGCCGGCGGCGTCGGGCTCTGCGAATATGTCCAGCATCTGGCGATGATCGACTTCATCTGCGTCAGCGCCAGCATGGACGGCCGGGTGCTGGAATTCGTCGATCATCTGCACGAGCACTTCGTCGACCCCGTGCGCATGCGTGCCGGCCGCTATATGCCGCCCACGACGCCCGGCTACAGCATCACCATGAAGCCCGAGAGCCTCGACCGCTTCGAATTCCCGCACGGTGCCGCCTGGGCGGTTCCCTAGCCGCGTAGTCCCTTCGCTCCAGCCTCCGGAGGTGGGTGATTCCGCGACGATGGAATCCGGTCTAACCTCCGCCCCGATGGGGAAATCCGCAGTCGATCCGGCCTATGAACGCGCGCTTGCGGCGGAGATCGCGGCGAGCGAGCTGCTGCGGATGCGGGTGATCGCCGTTACCCTGGCGGTCCTGCTGGTCGCCGATCAGGCGCTGTTTCTTTTTGCGCGCCCCGCGATCGAGCAGTTCCTCCAGAAGCCGGTTCCGACCTGGCTGCCCACTAGGGTGATCGGGTTCTTCCTCGCCTATGAGGTCGGGGCGACGCTCTTTCTGCGCCACCGCCTGGCGCGCGGAAAGGCTTTCCCGAGGCCGGCGCGATACTTCAACGCGCTCGTCGAGACCAGCTTGCCGACGGTTATCCTCGTCTTCTTAAACAACCTCGCAGGCCCGCAGGTCGCCTTCGGCGCCTGGCCGGTGCTGCTCTACTTCGTCTTCATCATTGCCTCGACGCTTCGCCTGGGGTTCATGCTCTCCGCCTTCACAGGGCTGGTGGCCGCTGCCGGCTTCCTCGGCGCGTTCTTCTGGGCGCGCGGGGCGGACATCAGGGTCAGCGATGGCCCCAATATCGTCAGCAAGGCCGCCATCATGATCATCGCCGGCATCGTCGCGGGCTTCGTGGCGGTCCGGCTGCGCGCCAAATTCCGGCGCGCTCTGGAGGAGGGGGCCTCGCGGGAGCGGGTGACCAACCTCTTCGGCCAGCATGTCTCGCCCGCCGTCGTCGATCGCCTGCTGGAGGCCCCGGCGGATTTCGCCGGCGATATCCGGACGATCTGCGTGATGTTTCTCGACATCCGCAACTTCACCGCCAGTTCCCGGGATCGGCCGCCGGAGGAGGTGGTGGAATACCTGAACGCCGCCTTCGCCTTCATGATCGAGGCGGTCGACCGCCATGGCGGCTTCATCAACAAATTCCTGGGCGACGGCTTCATGGCGATCTTCGGCGCGCCCTTGGCGGATCCCGATGCCGCCAGCCACGCCGTCGCCGCGGCACGCGAGATCCTGGCCGAGATCGACCGCCGCGGTCTCGCCAAAGGGCCTTGGCCGCTCCGGATCGGCATCGGGCTCCATATCGGCCCGGCCGTCAGCGGCAATGTCGGATCGCCACGGCGCAAGGAATTCACCGCCATCGGCGACACGGTCAATCTGGCCTCGCGGCTGGAGCAGCTCACCAAGGACTACCCCGCCCGCCTCATCGCCTCCGAGGCGGTGGTTGCCAAGCTCGATGGCGAGGCCGCGACACCGCTCGGTGCGGTGCCGGTCAAAGGCTATGCCGAGCCCGTGGGCATCTGGCGGCTGGACTGACAAGGCCGCTTTCTACCCGAACATCTCCGCATGCTTCTTCAGGACGAGGGAGAGCCGGTCATAGGCGTCATCCAGGTGATGGGTCATGGCCTTGGCGGCGCGCTCCGGCTCGCCGCTGGCCAACGCCTTCAGGATCGCCCGGTGCTGGGCGATGGCCTTGGATGCGTGCTGGGGCAGAGGCAAGGACAGGTAGCGGACCCGGTCGAGATGAGCCTTGGAGCGGTTAATGGTGGGCCAGAAGCGCTCATGGCCGCTGAGCTCGCTGATGGCGCGGTGGAAGGCGTCGTCCTGGGCGATGAACTCCACATGGCGGCCGCGGGCCGCCGAGCGCTCCTGGAGCGCGATCAGATCCTCCAGACGCTCCAGCGCCGCCTCACCGACATGCAGCGCGGCGAGCTTGATGCCCTCGACCTCCAGCGCCCGGCGGATCAGGCGGCCCTGCTCCAGCTGGTGCCGGTCGATCAGTGCGACATGGGTGCCGGACTGCGGCTTGATGTCCACCAATCGTTCATCGGCGAGCTGGCGGATCGCATCGCGCACGGGCGTGCGCGAGATGCCCAGGCGCTCGGTGATCTCCTTCTCGACGATGACCGCGCCGGGCGGCATGGCGAGAGACAGGATCGCCTGGCGCAGCAGGCGATAGACCTGATCGGGGATCGGCGTCGACCGGTCGATCCGCGCGTCCTCAGGCAAGCCCGAGCGCGCCGGCGCATCGGCCTGCCGCCGTGCCGATCTTGCCCCCGCGAGGACCGATTCCTCAGCCATCCACTGCGGCCTTCCCCGCTGCACCGCCGGCTTTCCGGCATCGTCTGGGCGCAGCGCATTCTATCCACAGCGATAGATAGAATATGACTATATCAGATCGCCTCGATTTCGGGACCGAAGACTGCCGCAGGTGCCTTAATGAATCGGGGGGAATCTGTGACGTCGAGGCGCGCTGCCGCCGCCGATCGGAGGGGGAGAGCCGCGAGGCGCCGATCGGCGGCGGTCCAGGGTCTGTCACGGCCAGGGAGGTCACCGCGACAGGCCCGATGCGCGTAGTTACAACGCGCGACGCCCTGGGGGGTTGCGCCGGCGCCGGGGTTCGGCGCCGGCGCGATGCTGGATGCTCTAACGAACCTGCGAGATTACAAAACCGGTTCCCGCGCCGACGGCGCCGCCGATGGCAGCCCCGCACCAGATACAACCGCCGGTGAGGGCGGTGATGGCGGCGCCGCCTGCAGCACCGATGGCGCCGCCGCTGAGGGTCCTCTGCTGGGTTTCATTCATGCCCGCACAGCCGGCGAGTCCGATGCTCAGGACAAGGACTGCGGCAAGCGCACGAGGTTTCATGACAATCTCCCCTTCGTAACGGGCCCAAGCCCCCCTGATATAGGAACCGATTGTGCCGCCATTGGTGGCAAATAGCAGCGGACCGTTGCCTCTATGCCACTGAATTGACGCTACTTTTTGCCACCACGACTCCAGGGAACCAACTCCCCAGAGACATGCGGGACAAGGGCTCGGAACTTGTGGCAGGCTCCCCGGCAAGCAGGAGGCGTCAACAGAAGCC
>DATBBO010000095.1:0-12055 GCA_036270995.1 Dongiaceae bacterium
CCTGCTCAACGGCATCGGGATCGCCGTGCTGCGCGTCCAGCCGCTGGTGATGACGCTGGGCACCGGGCTGATGTCGCTCGGCATCATGGTCGTCTACAGCCAGACGATGCTGGCGATTGCACCGCGCGTACCTCTGGTCATCGTCCTTCTGGGCAGCGGCAAGATCGGGGGCATTCTCCCCATCGATCTCTTCCTCTGGGTTCCGCTCGCCGCGCTGATGATCTTCGCCTTGGCGCGCTCCGGATTCGGGCGGCTGCTCTATGCCATCGGCGACAACCGGATCGCCTGCCAGCTCGCGGGCATCAGGGTGTGGCAAGTGCTGGTGGTGGATTACGTTCTCTGCGGGCTGCTGGCGGCGCTGGCCGGGCTGGTGCTGGTCGGCAGCACCAATGCGGCCGATCTCAGCCTGGCCGATGTCTATCTGCTGCCCTCGGTGGCCGCCGTCGTCATCGGCGGCACCTCGATCTTCGGCGGGCGCGGCGGCTATGCGGGCAGCATCGTTGGCGCCCTGATCCTGACCGTACTCAACAGCCTGCTGACCCTGCTCGACGCGCCGGAGCCCATCAAGCAGATCCTCTACGGCGCCATCATCCTGCTCTTGGCCGCGGTCTATACGCGGCTGACGGAATAGCCCTACCTAGGTTTCGTCTTTATGCCAGGTCCGCCCGTCGCGCTCGATCAGGGCGACGGAGGCGCTCGGCCCCCAGCTCCCGGCAGTATAGGGTTTCGGCGTGACCCCTTCGCGATCCCAGCCCTCCAGGATCGGCTCGATCCAGCGCCAAGCCTCCTCCACCTCATCCACCCGCATGAAAAGGGTCGGCCGCCCGCGGATCACGTCCAGCAGCAGCCGCTCATAGGCATCGGGGCTGCGGCCGCCGAAGGCTTCCTTGAAGCTGAGGTCGAGGGCGGTCTGGCGGAGACGGAGATCGCCGGGGCCGCGCTGCTTGCTCAGCATCAGCAGGCGGATGCCTTCGTTCGGCTGCAGGCGCATGACGAGCTGGTTGGGATGGATGGCGCCGGCGCTCTCGGGATAGAGCGCATAGGGCGGGGCGCGGAACTGCACCACGATCTCCGATGTCCGGCCCTGCAGGCGCTTGCCGCTGCGCAGGAAGAAGGGAACGCCCGCCCAGCGCCAGTTCTGGACTCCCGCCTTGATGGCGACGAAGGTTTCGGTGTCGCTCTGCCCCTTCGCGTCCGGCTCCTGGAGATATCCCGGCACCGGCTGGCCATCGGCAGCACCAGCCCGATACTGGCCGCGGACCGTGAGAAGGGCCGCATCGGCGCCGCGGATCGGCGCGAGAGAGCGCAGCACCTTCAGCTTCTCGTCGCGCACGGCATCGGCGTCGAGGGTCACCGGCGGCTCCATCGCCACGAGACAGAGAAGCTGCAGCATGTGGTTCTGCACCATGTCCCGGATGGCGCCGGCGTTGTCGTAATAGGCCCAGCGGCCGCCGACGCCGACGGTCTCCGCCACGGTGATCTGGATATGGTCGATATGGGTGCGGTTCCAGAGTGGCTCGAACAGGCCGTTGGCGAAGCGCAGGACCATCAGGTTCTGCACCGTCTCCTTGCCCAGATAGTGATCGATCCGGAAAATCTGATGCTCCGAGAGGCAGCGGCCGATGGCGGCGTTGATGGCATGGGCGGATTCCAGGTCATGACCGATGGGCTTCTCCAGCACCAGTCGGGTCAGCGGGGTAATCAACCCCGCGGCGGAAAGGTTCTCGGCAATCGGGACGAAGAGATCCGGCGCCGTCGCCAGATAGAAGACCCGCACGACCTCGTCGCGGCCACCGAGTGCCTGCTTCAGCGCGCCGTAATCCTCCTTTTGGGAGGCATCGCTGGCGATGTAGTCAAGGCGTGCCGCGAACTTGTCCCAGGCATCCTTGTTGAACTGCTCGAAATTGCAATCCGCGCAGCTGTCATGCATCTGCTGGCGGTAGGGATCGCGATCGAGCTTGGCCCGCGAGACGGCGATGATCCGGCCGTCCGGCGGCAGCCGGTTCTCCACATCGAGATGAAACAGCGCCGGGATCAGCTTGCGCTTGGCAAGATCACCGCGCCCGCCGAAGACCACCATGTCGAAGGGATGCTCGATCAGAGTCGCTCTGGCTTGCTCCATGACCTGCTCACAAATTGGAGTTATTCGACCCGCTCCAGCGCTAGAGCGAGACCCTGGCCGATGCCGACGCAGAGCGTCACGAGGGCGCGCCGGCCGCCGCTTTTCGCCAGCTGATGCACCGCCGTCAGCGCGAGGCGCGCCCCGGACATCCCAAGCGGATGACCGAGAGCGATGGCACCGCCATTGGGATTGACGTGATCCGCCGCGTCGGGAAGGCCGAGCTGGCGCAGGCAGGCGACCACCTGGCCGGCAAAGGCCTCGTTGATCTCGATCGCATCGAAATCACCGATCGAGAGCCCGAGCCGCTCCAGGAGCTTCCGCGTCGCCGGCACCGGACCGATCCCCATGATGCGCGGCGGCACGCCGGCCGAGGCCATGCCGAGCAGCCTGGCCCGCGGCCTCAGCCCATGGCGCTTCACCGCGGCGGCGGAGGCGACGAGCAGAGCGGCAGCGCCGTCATTGACGCCCGAGGCATTGCCGGCGGTGACCGTGCCGGGGTTGCGCACGATCGGCTTCAGCTTGGCCAGTGCCTCCAGGCTCGTATCGGCGCGAGGATGCTCGTCCTTCTCGACACGGGTGACCGCGCCCTTGCTGCCGGGGATCTCGACGGGGGTGATCTCCTCAGCCAGGAACCCCGCGGCCTCGGCGGCAGCGGCGCGCTGCTGCGAGCGGTGCGCGAAGGCATCCTGGGACTCGCGCTGGATTTGGAACTCCTCGGCCAGGTTCTCCGCGGTTTCCGGCATGGCATCGATGCCGAATTGCGCCTCGATCCGCGGATTGACGAAGCGCCAGCCGATGGTGGTGTCCTCGAGCTTGACGCCGCGCTGGAAGGGTTGCTCGGCCTTGGCCATGACCAGCGGCGCGCGGGACATGGATTCGACGCCGCCCGCGATCGCGAGATCGATCTCGCCTGCGGCGATGGCACGGGCCGCACTGCCCACGGCCTCCAACCCCGAAGCGCAGAGCCGATTGACCGTGACGCCGGGCACGCTCACCGGCAGACCCGCGAGCAGCAGCGCCATGCGCGCCACGTTGCGGTTGTCCTCGCCGGCCTGGTTGGCGCAGCCGAGATAGACCTCCTCCACCGCCGAGGGATCGAGACCTGGATTGCGGGCGAGCAGCGCCTTCAGTGGGATCGCCGCGAGGTCGTCGGTGCGGACACGCGATAGGGCACCGGCATAGCGGCCGATGGGCGTGCGGACGGCATCACAGATGAAGGCCTCGCTCATGTGCTTTCTCCATGGGCGCGCCCATGGGCACGCTTCGTGCGGGCCTGGAGCTCGCGCAGCACGCGAAGCTCCGTCTCGCCCGGCGTCAGCGTCTCCTCGAGCCCGGCCGCGAACTTGACGGCCCAGCCGGTATTTTCGGCGATCTTCTCCCGGGAGACGCCGGGATGGATCGAGGTGACCGTCAGCTCCTTCGTCTCCGGATCGGGCTGCATGATGCAGAGATCCGTAACCACGCGGCTCGGCCCCTTGGTCGCAACGCCATGGCGGGCACGGTCATCCCGGCCATCGCCATGGCCGAGGGAGGTGCGGAACTGGACGCGCTCGACGAAGCTGCGCTTGCCCTGGGGCATGACGATGAAGATCTCCTGGCAGGAGGTGGCGATCTCCGGCGCCCCGCCGCCGCCCGGCAGACGCACCTTCGGCTTGTCGTAGGGGCCGATGACGGTGGTGTTGATATTGGCGAACTTGTCGAGCTGGGCAGCACCCAGAAAGCCGATCGTGATCCGCCCGCCCTGGAGCCAGTAGCGGAACATCTCCGGCACCGAGACGGTGGTCAGCGCCGTGGCGCAGAGCTCGCCATCGCCGATGGACAGCGGCAGGACATCGGGCTTGGTGCCGATGGTGCCGGATTCATAGATGAGGGTGATATCCGGCGCATGGGTGAGCCGCGCCAGATTGCAGGCGGCCGAGGGTGCACCGATGCCGACGAAGCAGACATCCTCGTTCCTCAGCGCGCGGGCCGCGGCCACGGTCATCATCTCCGTGGCGGTATAGCTCTCAGCCATAGGCGCCCTCGCGAGCATGGGCGCGGAAGGCCTCCGGTCCCTTGCCAAGCACGTTCTCCTTCATCCAGGCGAGAAAGCCTTCACGCTCCCGCGCGATGGCGTCCCAGGCCAGGTAATAGGCGTTGTCTCTCATATAGTATCCCTGGGCGTAGGAAGGATGGGCGCCTCCCGGCACCACGGCGATGGCGCCTACGGTCCAATGGGGCAGGATGCAGGCATTGGGATGGGTGCCCGCGAGGCTCTCGACCCTCTCCTCCACTGTGACGATGGAGCGTCTGGCCGCCAGCACGGCCTGCTTCTGCACCCCGACAATGCCCTCGATCAGGATGTTGCCGGCGCGGTCGGCCTTCTGGGCATGGATGATCGCGACATCCGGCCGGATCGCCGGCACAGCGGCCAGCACCTCCCCGGTAAAGGGGCAGGTCACGGATTTTATGCGCGGATTGACCTTGGCCAGATCGGCCCCGACATAGCCACGGAAGGCGGCAAAGGGCAAATTCGCGGCACCGGCCTCATAGGCATTGGCCATGGCGGCGTGGGAATGCTCCTCGACGGCAAGCGGCCGGGGCCAGCCGTTCTCGATGGCATCGCGCATGCGGTGGAGCGAGCCCACCCCCGGATTGCCGCCCCAGGAGAAGACCAGCTTCTCGGCCGCGCCCATGCCGATGAGCTGGTCATAGATGATGTCCGGCGTCATGCGGATCAGCGTCAGGCCATGCCGGCCCTGGCGGATCAGCTCGTGGCCCGCGGCATAGGGGATGAGATGGGTGAACCCCTCCAGCGCGACGATATCGCCGTCACGGACATTCCTTGCGACGGCCTCCTGAAGCGAGACGAACGAGGCCATCGGCAAGTCTCTCCATGACGGGGATGGGCAGCGACGCACCCGCTTTAGCCCATCGCCGGCCCGCTCTCAAGCGGCCTCGCTTCGACCGGTTTGATCCGCAGGGCGTCTTCCTGTTTAGTGGCCGCATGGGACCGCTCGAGGGGGTCAGGGTGATCGAGCTGGCGGGCATCGGCCCGGGCCCCTTCTGCGCCATGCTCCTGGGAGATATGGGGGCCGAGGTCATCCGCATCGGCCGTCCGGGCAAGCCTGTCGACCGGCTGGATATCCTGAACCGCAATAAAAAGTCGATCACCATCGACCTCAAGCGCTCGCGCGGCCATGCCCTGGCGCTGACCCTGATCGAGAGCGCACAGATCCTGATCGAAGGCTTCCGGCCTGGCGTGATGGAACGCCTCGGCCTCAGCCCTGCGGAGTGCCATGCCGTGAATCCGCGGCTGATCTATGGCCGGATGACCGGCTGGGCCAGAGCGGTCCCCTCGCCGAGGCGGCGGGCCATGACCTGAACTACATCGCGCTGACCGGGGCGCTTCACGCCATCGGCCGCAAGGGCCAGCCGCCGACCCCGCCGCTCAATCTGCTTGGCGATTTCGGCGGCGGGGCGCTCTATCTCGCCTTTGGCTTGATCTGCGCGCTGCGCGAGGCCGAGCGGTCGGGCCAGGGGCAGGTGGTGGATGCCGCCATGGTGGATGGCGCGGCGCATCTGATGACGGCGATCTACGGGCTACGGGCTGCCGGCCTCTGGGACGGCGGGCGCGGGGAGAACTTCCTCGATTCCGGCGCACCCTATTACGAGGTCTACGAGACCAAAGACGGTGCCTATGTGGCGCTCGCCGCCATCGAGCCGCAATTCTTCGCCGAGCTCCTGACGCGCCTCGATTTGCCGGCAGAGCTCGCGCAAATCCAGAACGACAGGGCGCAATGGCCGCGCCTCAGGGCCGCCATAGCCGAAAAAATTGCGGCGAAGACGAGGGGCCAGTGGTGCGAGCTGATGGAAGGCAGCGAGGCCTGCTTCGCCCCGGTGCTGGGGATGGACGAGGCACCGGCTCATCCGCACAACAAGCTCCGGGGCAGTTTCATCGAGGTCGCCAGCATCCCTCAGCCCGCCCCGGCGCCGCGCTTCAGCCGCACGCCGGCGGGCCCTGTCTCCCCGCCGCCGGGCCCGGGTGATCATACCGATGCCTTGCTCACCGCCCAGGGACTCGATGCGGCGGCGATCGGCCGGCTGAGAGCCGAAGGGATCGTGGAATAAGGAGGCCCATGACGGAGACCGGCAAGCCGCGCATCACCATCACCTATTGCCGGCAATGCCAGTGGCTGCTGCGCGCCGCCTGGATGGCGCAGGAGCTGCTCTCCACCTTCGCCGAGGATTTGGGCGAGGTGGCGTTGCGGCCCGGCACCGGCGGGGTGTTCCGCATCGAGTACGAGGGTGACCTTGTCTGGGACCGCAAGAGCGAGGGCGGCTTTCCCGACGTCAAGACGCTGAAGCAGCGCGTCCGCGACCGGCTCGATCCGGGGCGCGATCTCGGGCATGTCGATCTGCCCTGACCGCCCTCTCCCGCGCCGATAGGCCCGTGGCTCATCCTGGATGCCCGCTTTCGCCGGCATCACGATTGAGAGGGTGCTTAAACCGGATCGCGCACCAGCGGCATGGTGGAGCAATGGATGCCGCCCCCGTTCAGCTGCATCTTGTCATAGGGAAGGGTCGTCCAGGTCACGCCCTGCTGCGCCAGCGCATCGAGAGTCCGGTTGGATCCGCCCTCAGGCATGATGAGCTTCCCGGGGGCGACGGCGAGGGAATTGACGATCCATTTGTTGTCCGCCGGCTCGATTTCGATGGTTCGGATTCCCAGCGTCTTCAGGTGCTCGAGGAAGGAATAGGGCAGGCCCGTCGGATCGATGAGCGCCAGCTCTTTATCCACCATGAGGAAGGAGCCGTCGATATGGATGTCGTAGCCCACCAGATCGATGACGATCAGCTCGACGCCCTGGCGCTGCAGGACCTCGCCGATCTGCGCCGCGCCCTCCCGGTTTACGCGGATTCCGCAGCCGATGACCGCGGTTTTGCTGTCGATCCAGGCGAAGCTGCCGCCCTCCATCAGCGCGGTGCCGGAGAGCGTGCGCAGGATCGGGATGCCGAGGCGCGCCAGGGTGCGGGTGATCGAAAGCTCTTCGCCGCGGCGGATGCGCGCGCCCATGCGGCAGACGATCGCCCCGCCCTTCACCATGATCAGCGGATCGCGGGTGTAGCAGGATTTGAGCCGCCCGCCTCCGACCCCCTCGACATTGCAGACCTCGACACCCTCGGCGTTCAGAGCCATGACGAGAGCGTCGTGCTGGGCCTGCATCTCCGAAATCTCCGGCACGCGGTCGCTCTGGAAGTACCAGCCGGCCTTCTCATCGCCGAAGGAGCCGATGGATTCGATCCGCTTCGTGGGATCGATGACAGCCATCTCGGCGCCCGGCCGGTGGACCAGTACCGCGCGGATGCGGCCGACGTCATTGTCGACGCCCCAGCCGCGGCCCCAATGCGCCTCCAGCTCCGACAGGCTCTCGAAGGCCGGCTCCGCCCCGGCGGCGAACATCTTGACGGTCTGGTTATAGATCCAGCTAGGTGAACTCTCGCCAGCCATGGGGCATCCTCCTTCTCGGCAAGGGCGCGATCATCGCCCAGGCGCGACCGGAAATGAAGTCCGGCGCGGCCTATCCTGAAACGCCTCTCGCCAGATTCGCCTGGCCCAGCCGGATGGTCCAGGGCGCAATCCAGGCGAATGTCAGCATCTCCTCGCCCCAGGGATCGGCGCGCAGTCTTGCGCGCACCTCCGCTTCGTCCTTCGCCCGGATGATCAGCAGCGCTTCATCCGCGCCGACAGGGCCGCCCAGGACGATGAATCCTTCGGCCACCATGCCTTCCATGAAATCGGCGTGAGCCAGCCAGCCTTCCTGCGCCTCGAGGGGTTGGCCCTGCTTCCAGGCGGGTCCATGGCCGCGAAGGACAGCGAAGAGATGCGTCATCTTGTTCCTCCGGAATGATCGAGTGCCGTCGGATGGAGAATGGGCGAATACCCCGCCGCCAGCGCGCGCAGGGTTGAAGGCGGCGTCAGGAGGCTTGGCGTGCCGGGCAGCGCGGTCACTTTGCTATAGCCGGCGGGCGACCAGAGAAGCGCGCGGCCGCCGGCGATGAGATAGGCCCGGTCCTCCGCCGCGATCATCGCGCCCTGCGGCAATGACTTGGGCGTAGCGGTCAGGGGATGGCGCCTCTTGCGCCGGCCGTCGAGCCGCTCAGCGTGGAGCACCGCATCCATCTCGCTCGCCCGTGGCGCTGCGCCGCCATTCCCCTGCGTCCACGCAGCGCGGAAGGTCTCGGCGGTCTGCCGGCGGCAATAGAAGCAGGGCCGATGGCCGGCGGCGAGCGCGGTCGCTTCGTCGAGAAAGAAGAGCTCGGTCCAGCTGCGCCCGCCCATCACCTTGCGCCAGCGGCCTCGGAACTCGCAGAGACAGATGATCCAGGCCTTGCCCGCCCAGCGCCGGTCGAGCAGGCGCCGGCTCGCCGGGTCGTGGATGATCCCGCGATTGCCCAACATGAGGCCCCGCTCGGGGATTGCAACGATATCCCCGAAGGGCGTGACACGGTTCTGAAGAGGCATTTGCGCTCAGATGAAGATCAGAGCCGGCATACCGGCGATCAAGGCGTATTTCACAATAGAGAGCGCAAGAAGCGGAGCGCCGGCGGCTCGGAACATCTCCATCTTCAGGCGGCAATTGGATGGAGAGGACGATGACCGAGACGATCCGCTATGCCTGGGGCGAAAGCTCCCTTGGCAATTTCATAGTCGCCCTGTCCCAGCGCGGGGTCGTGGCGCTGGATTTCGACGAACCGGGACCCGCATTCCTTGCCGTGCTCCGGCAGCGCTTCCCCGGAGCCGTTCTGGTCGAGGATCCGCAGTCCTTGGCCGGGACGATCGCGCTGGCCGCGGCGCTCATCGAGCGGCCGGAGAGGACGAGCGATCTGCCGCTCGATCCCCGCGGCTCCGAATTCGAGCTTCACGTCTGGAACGCCCTCAGGCAGATCCCGGCCGGGGAGACAGCGAGCTATAGCGAGATCGCAGCCCGCATCGGCGCGCCGCGGGAGACGCGCGAGGTCGGCGAAGCCTGCGCCAGCAACCGTCTGGCGATCCTCATCCCCTGCCATCGCGTGGTGAAGAAGGACGGCTCGATCGCGGGCTATCGCTGGGGCGTCAGACGCAAGCGGGCGCTGCTCGCGCGCGAGCGGCAGGCGGCTCAACCCCGAATGACACTCTTCTAACGTCCTGCGATCGACTGGCGCCGGACGCGGCGCTCGATGATCGTCTGCAGCACGACGGAGAGCACGATCACCAGGCCGAAGCAGAGCTGAGTGAAGAAGGCATTGATGCCGGCAGAAACGATGCCAGCATTGATGGCGCCGATGATGTAGGAGGCGACCAGCGAGCCCACGATGCTGCCCGACCCGCCGAAGACCGAGGTCCCTCCGAGAAAGACCGAGGCGATGGTGTTGAGGAGGAAGCCGTCGCCGGTCGTCGGCCAGAAGTAATAGCCGACGAAGGAGGTCATCAGCCCGGCGAAGACCGCCATGACGCCCACCAGCATGAAGGCGCGGGTCTTCACGCTCGCCACGCTGACGCCCATGAGCCTGGCGCTGGTGGCATTGTCACCGGCGAGGAAGACATGGGCGCCGAAGCGCGTGCGGTTGAGCAGGACCCAGAGCATGACGGCGAAGAGGACCGTCCACAGCGACTGGACCGGGATGCCGAACGGGCTGGAGTTCAGCAGGAGATGCATCACCGGGAACTTGTCCGGGGTCAGCGCCACGCCGGTACCGTTCATCAGCACCAGCTCGATGCCGCGGTAGAGGAAGGAGGTGCCGATGGTGATGACCAGCGAAGGGATGTTGAGACGAGACACCAGCGCGCCATTGACCCAGCCGCAGAGAGCCCCGGTGGCGAAGCCGCCGATGAGCGCAAGCCATTGCGGCATCTCGGCCTTGACGAGCAGGCAGAAGACCGCCGTGCCGAGGGCCATGATCGAGGGAAATGAGAGGTCGATCTCGCCGGTGATGACGACGAAGGTCAGCGCCAGCGCCAGCACGCCGAAGAGCGGCGTCGTCTGGGCGAAGGCCTTGTAGATGTCGACGTCGAGGAAGACGGTGGGTGCTGCGATGATGAAAGCCAGCCACATGGCAAGGCCGACCCCGATGATCCCCATCTGCGAGCCGTAGCGCCGCAGCACCGAAGGCGGGGCGACGCGGTTGTCGGCCGGCTTGGCGGCGGGCTTGGCGGCGACTTCGCTCATCTCTGCCCTCTACTCCAGCTTGCCCGAACGGGCGACGCGATAGAGGCGCTCGATCAGCTCTTCCATGGTGATCTCGTCCTTGGAATACATGCCCGCGACGCGACCGCGGTCCAGCACATAGAGGCGGTCGACCACGGGATAGACATGGAAGATGTTGTGGTCGATGAAGATGGCGGACTTCCCCGCCTTCTTGATGTTCTTGACGAAATCGATGGTCTTCGCCGTCTCGGTCAGCGAGAGGCCCATGGTCGGCTCGTCGAGGATGACGAGCTCGGCATCGAAGTGGAGCGCCCGGGTGATGGCGACCCCCTGCTTCTCGCCGCCAGACATGGTCATGACCACATTGTCGGGATGGACGGCCGCCGAGGTGAAGCCCATATGCTCGCTCATCAGCCGGGCCGATTCATGCCGCATGCGCTTGACGTCCAGGAGTCCCCATCTGGTCCGCGGCTCGCGCCCCATGAACATGTTGCGCCAGATCGGCTGCTTCTCGCAGAGCGCGCGCTCCTGGTAGACGGTCTCGATCCCGAGGCCGCGGGCGCGGCCGACGGACCAGTCGTCGATCCGCTTGCCATGGAAGAAGATCTCGCCCCCGGAATCGGGCCTGTGATAGCCCATGATCGTCTTGACCAGGGTGGATTTGCCGGCGCCGTTGTCGCCCAAAAGCCCCACGATCTCGCCGGCATAGACCGCAAAATTCACGCCCGACAGGGAGCGCACTTCGCCGAAGGTCTTGGAGACGCCGCGAAGCTCGATGACCGGGACCGGCCCGGGTGACCCAGCGTCGGACATGCCTGCCCTTGGACTGCCTCGAGTAAGACAAACCGCCGCGGGCCTGGAAGAGCCCGCGGCGGGAGAGTTAGCTCTCTTGCGCTTCGAAAATCTATCGAATTTCCTGTGCCGCCAAGGGGGCGACCGCATCCACGTTCGACTTGTCGACGAAGGCGCCGGCGGTGTTCACGTCGAGGCCGGAGAAGCCGAATTTCTTCGTCAGGCAGATGTTGAGGATCGGCAGATAGCCCTGCAGGAAGGGCTGCTGGTCGATCACCAGATTCTGGAAGCCGTCCTTCACCGCCTGGGCGGTGTTGGGCGACATGTCGAAGCCGGCGAAGAGCACCTTGCCGGGCTCCAGCGAGGCCGCCCGGGCATAGACGCCGACATTGGAGGTGAGGCCGCCATGGTCGGTCACCACGATCTTCACCTCCGGATTCTTCTTCATCACGCCGACGAAGGTCGCCGTGCCGGCATTGGGATCGGCATTGGTGGCCGCATCGATCTCCTGATAGATGACATCGGCCCCGACCTTCTGGAAGGCGTCGACGACGCCGACGGTGCGCTGGCCGCGATCGCCGCCCTGGCCCTTCAGCCCCCAGACGAAGACCTTGTCGCCGGTCTTCAGGCTGGCGCGCTTGGCCGCCTCGCTACCGAGCGCAAAGCCCGCCGCATAGTTATTGGCGCCGATGTAGCCGAGCCCCTTCGGGGAATAGGTTTCCTGGGCCTTGGGCAAAGAGGTGTTGAGCGTCGTGAAGACGATGCCCTGGGCGAAAGCCTGGTCCACCAGCGGATCGGTGGCATCGTCGCCGCCGAAGCCGTAGGTGGCGATACCGTCGACCTTGGTCGCGATCGCCTGCTTGATCTGAGTCAGCATGGTGTTCGGGTCCCAGTTCGAGAAGTAGTAGGTGACCGTGGGTCCCAGATCCATCTCCGCCTGGCGGAAGCCGTTATAGACGTTATTGGCGAAGAC
>DATBBO010000096.1:0-1990 GCA_036270995.1 Dongiaceae bacterium
TCTCCCCCGTTCCGGGGGCGAGGGGGCAACAAAGGAACATCAGGCCAGCGCGGCGAGGAACTCGGCCGAGACCTCGAGATAGAGGTCGATGTCCGGGGCTCGTGCTGGAAGGAGCAGCCGGGGCCGGCGCTGGCCACCGCATCCCAGAGGCCGCGATTGGCCATGAAGAGCTTGCGGGCGTCGGCGAAGTCGCGGTCCATGGCCCGGCGGGATTCCTCGGCGTTCCTCGGCAATTCCGGCGCCAGCACCCAGCCGGAGCGGCCGCCGATCACCGGCGCCCGCCAGGGAAGCCCTTGGCGGCGGAAGATCGCCTCCAGCCCTTCCGCCAGGCGCCGGCCCAGCGCCTCGACGCGGGCGTAATCCCTCTCGCCGAGGCAGGATTCCAGTGCCGCGCGCGCCGCGGCCAAAGCGAGCGCGCTGCCATAGGTGGTGCCGCCGAGTGCGAGACCCTCGCCACCCGGATCGCTGAAGAGGTTCTGCTCCATGACCTCGGCGATCTCGGCGGTGACGCCGTAGGCAGCGAAGGGAACACCGGTGCCGAGCCCCTTGCCCAGGATCAGGATATCGGGATGAAGCCCCCAGAGCCGGGTCAATCCGCCATAGGCGAAGGAATGGGTGTGAGCCTCGTCGATCACGAGAAGCACGCCAGCTTTGCGCGCGAGGCGCTCGGCCTCGGCCCAGAAGCCCGGCGCCGGAAAGACGATGTTGCAGTTGGTGAGCATGGGCTCGGCGATCAGGCAGGCGGTATCGCCCAGGCCGAGGGCACGCTCGAGGGCCGCCGGATCGTTGAACGGCACGGTGCGCGCCTTCTGCTCGATCCCCTTGGGCAGGCCCAGCAGCTCCGCATGCTCACCCGCGGCATCGCTCGTGACCAGCGCGTCGTCGAGATGGCCGTGATATTTGCCGTCGAACATCAGCACGCGCTCGCGCCCGGTCATGAACCGGGCGATGCGGATGGCTTCCGTATTGGCGATGGTGGCCGAGCCGGTGAACTGCCAGAAGGGCATAAGGGTGCGGGCGGACAGAAGCTCGGCGGCGACGAGCCCGTCCTCGGTCGGAAGCAGGAAGGAGCTGCCTTGGGTCATGCGGCGCCCGACCGCCTCGACGACCGGGGGAGGGGCGAATCCGAGCGAGCCGGCGAGATCCACCAGGTTGAAATCCACATAGCGCTGGCCGTCGATATCGGTGAAAGCAGCACCCTTGCCCGCGGCGACGAAGACGGGGTCATGGCGCTGGAGTCCCGCCATCCAGGGCATGGGAACGCCCGCGGGCATATGCCCGCGGGCGCGCGCCAGCATGGCCTGGGATTTCGGCCGGCGTTCGCGAAAGAGCCGATCCTCCGCCTTCGTCACCTCGGCAATGCGACGCGGCGAAAGGCCCGCGATCGGGTGGCTCACGTCGCCTGTTCCGCGAGGCGCCGGCGATAGAGCGCGGCGGGCTCGGCGCCGAAGCAGCAGAAGACGACCTGCTCGATGGCGGGATGGCGTGCCAGGCTCTCGCGCACGGCGGCAATCGCGATCCTGACCGACCGCTCCAACGGATAGCCATAGACGCCGGTGGAGATGGCGGGAAAGGCGATGCTGCGGATGCCGTTCTCCGCGGCCAGCGCCAGGCTGTTGCGGTAGCAGCAGGCGAGCTGGCCATCCTCGCCCTTCTCGCCGCCCTGCCAGACCGGGCCGACGGTATGGATCACATGACGCGCCTTCAGCTTGAAGCCCGGAGTCAGCTTCGCCTCGCCGGTGGGACAGCCGCCCGGGATCTGGGCGCAGGCTCTCGCCAGCTCCGGTCCGGCCGCGCGATGAATGGCCCCGCAGACGCCGGCGCCCGGTGCCAGATGCCGGTTGGCGGCATTGACGATGGCGTCGAGATCGAGGGTGGTGATGTCGCCGTCGAAGACGCTGATCTTCTCAGGCATTGGCTCTTTGAGGGGCATAGCCGGCATGCTCCGTCGGATAGAGTCGCATCAGCCAGAACAATAGCAGGAGACCCG
>DATBBO010000097.1:0-3528 GCA_036270995.1 Dongiaceae bacterium
CTGATCGACCCGCGCGATCCCGCGCATCTCTACATGGCCATGTCGAGCGGCGGAGTCCATGAATCGGCCGATGGCGGGCGAAGCTGGATGCCGGTGATCAAAGGCCTCGAGGTGGTCGAGGATCTCGACCCCGCCAATGTCGCCTTCCACGACCCGCATTGCGTCCGACTCTGCCCCACCAATCCCGACCGCCTCTATCAGCAGAATCATTGCGGCATCTACCGGCTCGACCGGCCCTCGGACCAGTGGCAGCGCATCGGCCGGCGCATGCCCAAGCGGGTCGGCGATATCGGCTTTCCCATGGTGGTGCATCCGCGCGATGCCGAGACCGTCTGGGTCTTTCCCATGGATGGCGGCAGCGTCTGGCCGCGCACCAGCCCGGAGGGCGTGCCCAGCGCCTATGTGACGCACAATGGCGGCCGGAGCTGGCAGCGCCTCGCGACCGGCCTGCCGGCGGACCAGGCCTGGTGGACCGTGAAGCGCCAGGCCATGACGGCGGACGGCGAGGATCCCGTGGGACTCTATTTCGGGACGACGAGCGGGGAGCTGTGGATGAGCCGCGATGAAGGCAGTCGCTGGGCGCCCATCGCTCGCCACCTGCCGGAGATCTACGCGGTGGAGGCCGCGGCGATCGGATGAGGGTGCTGATCCCCAGCCCCTTGCGCTCCTACACGAAGGAGCGGGAGGTCGAGGCGGCCGGCAGCACCCTCGACGAGCTGCTGGCCGATCTCGACCGGCAATATCCGGGCATCCGCTTCCGCATGATCGACGAGCAGGACCGGATGCGCGCGCATATGCGCTTTTTCGTCAACGGCGCCCAGGTTTTCGAGATGACCCACGCGCTCCGTGTGAGCGATGCGGTGCAGATCGTCCAGGCGCTGAGCGGGGGTTAGTGCGGGGTCTCCTCTCCGGCGTCAGCGTCACCGATTCCCATATGGATTGGCACGCTCCGGCAGCGTGACGCTCTTCACCGCGCGGTCGACGGAAGCGACGCGTCGTCCTGGGCGTCGGGCGCAGGCATCGTCGGCGATACCGCGGCGGCACGCTGGGCGAGTTCGGGCAGCGGAAGATGGCAGCGGATCGCCTTGCCGCCCAGGGTCCCGGGGGTGGTCCAGCGCCAGGGCGGCGTCTCCCTCTCGCAGATGGCACCCGGCTGCCAGGGGCAGCGCCCGGCGAAGGCACAGGCCTGGGCCGCGGAGGGCGGCTTCGCCGGGAGGCGATCGATCATGCGCCGCTCGCCCGCGCGATCCAGGCTCGGCACCGCCAAGATCAGGCTATGGGTATAAGGGTGGAAAGGCGGGGTGAAGACATCGGCTGTGGGGCCGGTCTCCATCAGTTCGCCGCGATACATCACCCCGACCCGATCGGCGAGCTGGCGCACCACGGCGAGATCATGGGAGATGAAGAGCATCGCTACCGAATGGCGCTCTCTCAGCCGGCGCAGCAGGTCGAGGATATTGGCCTGGACCGAGACGTCGAGGGCCGAGAGAACCTCGTCGCAGAGCAGCAGCTCCGGCTCGGCGATGAGCGCACGCGCGATGGCGACCCGCTGGCGCTCGCCGCCGGAGAGCTGATCGGGGTAGCGCTGGGTGTAGCGGGCATCAAGGCGGGTGTCGGCGAGCGCCTGGGCGATGCGCTCGCGGATCGTGCGCCGGTCAAGGCTGAAGAACATTTCCAGCGGCCGGGCGAGGATCTCGCCGACCTTGGCCCGCGGGTTGAGCGAGGCGTCGGGGTTCTGGAAGATGTACTGGATCTGGCGCCGCTGCTCGCCGGAGCGGGCGGCGACCAGCCCCGGCAGCGGCCGGCCCTTCAGCAGGATGCGGCCGGCAGCGGGGGCAAGCAGGCCGCTCACCGCCCGCGCCACCGTGGATTTGCCGCTGCCGGATTCGCCCACCAGAGCGAAGGTCTCGCCCCGGGCGATGGCGAGGCTGAGACGCTTGACCGCGGTGAAGCGCCGGCTTCCGGCGAGCCGCGCCAGCCAGTCCTGGGTCACCCCATAGGCGAGCGTCACCTCCTCCAGCGCAAGCAGCGGGGCATCCGGTGCCATGGCACGGGCGGGGGCCGCCTCTCCCACCGCGGCGATCTGGGGCCCGCCCAGCGCCCGCCAGCGCTGGCAGGCGACCTCATGGCCCGGTGCCACGCGCTCCAGGATCTGGTGGCGCTCGGCACAGGAGGCTTCGGCGAAGTCGCAGCGCGGCTGAAAGGGGCAGCCCGGCGGCAGCTCGTCCCGGCGCAGCAGGCCACGCAGCGGGCGGGCCGCCGTCTCCTGCGGCTGGTCGATGCGCGGGATGGAGGCGATGAGGCCCCGGGTATAGGGATGGCGCGGTTGGCCGAAGAGATCGGCGGTGGGCGCGATCTCCACCATATGCCCGGCATACATGACGCCGACCCGGTCGGCGATCTCCGCCAGGACGCCGAGATCGTGGGTGACGTAGAGCATCGACATGTGAAGTCGCCGGCGCAGCTCGATCAGCAGCTCGACGATCTGCTCCTGGGTCGTGACGTCGAGGCCGGTGGTGGGCTCGTCCAGCACCACGAGGTCGGGCTCGCAGGCGAGCGCCATGGCGATGCAGACCCGCTGCTGCTGCCCGCCGGAGAGCTGATGGGGGAAACGATGCGGGAGTCTCTCCGGATCGGGCAGGCCGACCAGGCCGAAGAGCTCGCGCATGCGCGCCGCAGCCTGGCCCTGGTCCTTGGTGCGGCCCCCGTTCGTCCAGTTATGGGCCAAGAGGATCTCGGCCACCTGCTCGCCGACGCGGATACCGGGGTTGAGCGCGGTGGTCGGGTTCTGGGGCACGAAGCTGATCCGGTCGCCGCGGAGCTTGTCGAGGGCGCCGCGCTCCAGCCGCAGGAGGTCGCGGCCCTGGAACAGCACCTGGCCGCCATCGATCCGGCTCGCCGGCGGGCGGTAGCCGAGAAGCTGCAGCGCCACGGTGGATTTGCCGCAGCCGGATTCGCCCACCAGGCCGAAGGCCTCGCCGCGCTGGATGGCGAAGTTGACCTTGCGCAGGACGGGCTGCCAGCCCGCCTGCTGGCGATAGGAGACCTCCAGATCGACCAGCTCGAGCAGCGGTGCACTCATCTTGTGCCCAGCTTCACCGAGCGGCCGAGGATGCGCGCGAACCCTTCGGTGAAGAGATTGAGGCCCACCACCAGGGAAGCCAGCGCCAGGCCCGGCCCCAGCACCGTGACCGGCGAGATGATGAGGAGCGCCCGGTTCTCGGCGATCATCAGCCCCCATTCCGGCGTCGGCGGGCGCATGCCGAAGCCGAGGAAGCCGAGCGAGCCGATCAGGACCGGCGCATAGCCGGCGCGCAGCGCGAACTCCACCAGCAGCACGCTGGTGGCATTGGGCAGCAGCTCGCGGCGCATGACCGACCAGGCGCTCTCGCCCCGGAGCCGGGCGATGGTGACGAAGTCGCGGGTGGCGATGTCGATGGCGGCGGAGCGCGCCATCCGGGCGATGCGCGGGGCATAGACCAGGGCCACGACGAAGACCACCAGGACCGGGTCGCCGGCGGCTTCCGG
>DATBBO010000098.1:0-3420 GCA_036270995.1 Dongiaceae bacterium
ACCTTGTTCCTCATCCCCTTCATTCATGAGGACATTGCGATCATCGCCGCTGCCCTGCTGGTGGCCCAGCATCACCTGTCGATCGAGCTCGCCTTCGCCAACGTCTTTCTCGGCATGGTGGGCCGTGACCTCCTGCTCTACGGCCTGGGAGCCCTCGCCCGGCATAACGCGCTGGCGCGCCGGTACCTGATCAGGCCGCGCGTCCAGCAACTGGGGAGCTGGCTCGGGGGCAGGATGATGTGGGTCATCCTGGTCGGCCGCCTCGTTCCGGGCCTGATGTTTCCCACCTATATCGCCATCGGCTGGTTCAACCTGCCCTTCCCGCGCTATCTGTTCTGCACGACGCTTCTCTCTATCGCCTATCTTCCCGTCGTCTTCGCAATCGTCTACCTGCTTGGCAGCGCCGCCTTCAGCCATCTGGGCAACTGGACCTGGCTGATCGCGGCTGTCCCGATCACCGTCCTGCTCGTGCTGCAGCTACGGGCCTATATTCGACGCTCGTGGAATTCGGCTGGAGGGGCATCTCCCGATGATCCAGAGCATAAGCGCCATCACGCTGGGAACGCATGACATGGCCCGTGCGGTGGGCTTCTACCGCATGCTTGGCTTCACTCTACACCATGGTGGCGAGGATGCGGCCTTCACGACTTTCCATGCGGGCAATACCCATCTCAACCTGATCGCCCAGCCGGCGGAGGTGCGATGGTCCTGGTGGGGACGGGTGATCATCTATCACTCCGACGTGGACGGGCTCCATGACCGGCTGGTGGCCGCTGGCTATCACCCGCAGGAGAAGCCGCGCAACGCCGAATGGGGCGAGCGCTTCTTCCACATCACCGACCCGGATGGCCATGAGCTGAGCTTCGCCCATCCGCTGCCCTAAGAGGACGGTCTCACGGCCGGGGATGGGAGCGGCGCTTGGCATAGGCGCGCCGCGCCCGCTCGCGATTGCCGCAGACCTCGCTGGAGCACCAGAGGCGGGAGTGGTTGGGGCTTTCATCGACGAAGAGCCAGCCGCAGCCATCCGCCTGACACGCGCCGAGACGAGCGGCGTCCTGCGAGGCGAGAAGCGCGGTCAGGGACCAGAGCACGGGCCAGAGCGGCTCCTCGAGGCGCTTGGCCGGCAGGTCATGAACATAAGTCGGATGAGCACCGATGAGGCGCGGCTGCGGCGGCAGAGCGGCGAGCCTCAGGTTGAAGGGCGCCAGATCGACTTCCTCGCCGGCACGCAGGCCCTCGGCCGCTCCGCAGATCTCGCTGCGCAGCGCGTAAGCCTCCTGCATGACGCCTGCCGCAGCGGCCGGACGGCGCAGGGCCAGGGCTCCCAGCTTCGCGGCGGTCTTTTCCGCCAGAGTGCCGCGCCTGCTGCTCCATGACAGGAACGAGCCGTAGTCCGGGATCAATTCCTGTGGCGCGTCGGTGAGACGCCAATTGAGCGTATTGGCGAAGTCGAGGCAGATGCGGCCCCCGAAGAACTGGGTCGCGGCGCGGACGGGGTCCCTTGACATCGGCGAGACCAATTCTAATGGCCATAGCCATGACAATCAATCTCGACCCGGCGGCTGGGCCGGGGTGTCACTCGGCTGGCACTAGCGCCGGCGGGCGGCTTCGCCTGTGGAAGAGCGCGCCGAGCCGGGTCAGACGTTCCATATAGAGATAGACGATCGGAGTGGTGAACAGCGTCAGCGTCTGCGACACCACAAGCCCGCCGACCATGGCGTAGCCGAGCGGACGGCGCAGCTCCGATCCCGTGCCCGTGCCCAGCATCAACGGCAGCGCGCCGAGAAGCGCGCACATGGTGGTCATCAGGATCGGCCGGAAGCGCATCCGGCAGGCCTGGTGGATCGCCTCCTCCGGCGAGAGCCCCAGATGGCGCTCCCCATCCAAAGCGAAGTCGACGATCATGATCCCGTTCTTCTTCACGATGCCGATCAGCAGGATAATGCCGATGATCCCCATCACATCCAGGCCGAGACCCGAAACCTGCAGGATCAGGAGGGCGCCGAGACCCGCCGCCGGCAAGGTAGAGATGATCGTCAGAGGGTGGATCATGCTCTCGTAAAGCATTCCGAGAATGATGTAGACCGCCAGCAGCGCCGCGAGGATCAGGAGCGGCGTGCTGGAGAGCGAGGACTGGAACGCCTGGGCGTTGCCCTGGAAGCTTGCCTGGATCGTCGCCGGCAGATGCAACCCGGCGACGGTGCTCTGGATCGCCGCCACCGCGGGCCCGAGCGGCGCGTTGCCCTTCAGGTTGAAGCTGATGGTCACCGAGGGGAACTGCCCTTGATGGTTGACGGTCAATGGGGCGACCACCGAGTTCTGCCTCACCAGTTCGCTCAGCGGCACCATGCCGGCCGATTGCGACCTGACATAGATTCGCCGCAGCGCGTCGGGCCCGAGCTGGAATCCAGGCTGGACCTCCATGATGACGTAGTACTGGTTGAGGCTTGTGAAGAGCTGGGAGATCGGCCGCTGCCCGAAGGCGTCGTACAGCACCGCGTCGATCATGGCCGGGGTGATGCCCAGGCGCGAAGCGGCTTCGCGATCGATGGCCAGCTTGAGCTGCGGCGCGGCGGATTGCTGGTCGCTGGTCACGTCGATCACCTGCGGCAGCTTCGAGAGCGCGCCCTGCACGATCGCGGCCCAGCGGTTTACCTCGCTGAAGTCGATGTCGGTCAAGGTGTACTGATACTGGGTCGCGCTCAGCCGCCCGCCAACATTGATGTCCTGCACCGGCTGGAGGAACAGACGGACGCCGATCACGCCGCGCATCTGTTGGTCGAGGCGCGCCATGACCTCAGTAATCGGCGCGCGCTGCGACTGCGGCTTGAGGGCGATGAAGAGGCGCCCCTGGTTCTCGCTCGAGGTGGCACCGCCGACCCCGATATAGGCGCCGGCCGAGGCGACGGCGGGATCCTTGAGGACGATGCCCAACACCTGGTGCTGCAGCACTGCCATGCCGGCCGGGGAGATATCCTCGGCCGCCTCCGTCACGCCCAGGATGAGCCCGGTATCCTGCTCCGGGAAGAACCCCTTCGGGATGCTGAGGAAGAGCCATGCTGTCGCGCCGACCGTCCCAAGCATCACCATCAGTGTGATGAACCGGTGCCGCAAGGCGCTTGAGAGCCCCCGGTCGTAGAGTGCCAGAAGCATATCGAAGCACGATTCCAGCGCCCGGGACAGGCGCCCCCGCTGCTCCGGATGCTCCCGGCGAAGCAGGCGCGCGCCCATGGTCGGTGTCAGCGTCAGGGAGACCAGAGCGGAGACGGCGATGGCGACGGCGACCGTGACGGCGAATTCCCGGAACATCAGGCCGACCAGCCCGCCCATGAGGAGCAACGGGATGAAGACCGCGACCAGCGGGACGGAGATCGAGAGTATGGTGAAGCCGATCTCGCCAGAGGCATCGAGCGCCGCCTG
>DATBBO010000099.1:0-3361 GCA_036270995.1 Dongiaceae bacterium
GCCTTGAGAGCGTCGAGGCTCTCGGCCGCGGGACTATTGGCGGGCTTCTCCGGCGCCTCGCTCTGCGCGGCCGGCATCGGCGGGACCTTGAAGGGATTCCACATCCGCATGGCCTGCTCCAGGAAGGCCATGTTCTGCTTGCCCAGCTCCTCGAAGCGCCCGAAGGGGAACATGCCGCCGAGGCTGTCCTTCAGATATTTGCGCATCTGCTCCTGGTTCAGCGCGAAGGATTCCATGCTCTGCTCCAGATAGCGGGGCAGCAGGAACTGCAGATTGTCGCCATAGAAGCTGATGAGCTGGCGCAGGAAGTTGATGGGCAGCAGGTTCTGGCCCTTGGCTTCCTCCTCGACGATGATCTGGGTCAGCACGCTGCGCGTGATGTCCTCGCCGCTCTTGGCGTCGAAGACCACGAAGTCGACCCCGTCCTTCACCATCTGGCAGAGGTGATCGAGGGTCACATAGCTGCTGGTGGCGGTGTTGTAGAGACGCCGGTTGGCGTATTTTTTGATCGTGATCGGTGCCTTGTCGGCGGTCGCGGCGGACTCGGCCATGGGGGGTTCCTTGAGCTTTATGCAGCGCAGCATAGCAGGACTTTGGCTGGCGGTGGCAAGGAGACTGACCCGCGAATGTTGCGGCGCAATAGAAACCCCTTCGCTATAGTCCGCCCATGAGTCCGCCAGGCTCGCAGCCGGATCTCGAGGCGCTGGCGCGCCGTTACCTCGATCTGTGGCAGGATCAGGCGACCGCGCTTGCCGGCGATGCCGAGCTCGCGCGCCAGTTCGGCCGGTGGCTCAGCTTGATGCAGTCGGGAATGGCCAATGCCTTCCAAAATGCCGCCTCCTCCACCCCCGGCTCAGCCGGCAAGCCTGCGCCAGGGGCCGCGACCGCTTCCCCTGCACCTGGCGGCGGCGAGCTACACCTGGGCGAGTTCGCTCGCCGCCTTGCCGCTGTTGAGGAACGGCTTGCTCGCCTTGAGGCCGGAGCTGACGGCGGCCGGAAGCCAGCTCGCCGCCGAGCTCGCCGCGGCGGAGCCTGAGGCTCTCGCCGCGGCCGTCGCCCGCGAGGCCCAGCAGCGTCTCGCGAGCTTTCTGGAGGCGATCGCAACCTACCGCCGGCATCCCTTGCGCCGCCCCGCGACGACGGTGCCGGTCCTCTGGCAGGAAGGCACGACCCGCCTCCTGGACTACGGCGGCAAAGGGCCGCCGGTCCTGGTCGTGCCCTCCCTCATCAACCGGGGCTACATCCTCGATCTCCTGCCTGGGCGCAGCTTCATGCGCTTCCTTGCGGAACGTGGCTTCAGGCCCTTTCTCGTGGATTGGCAGGCGCCCGGCGAGGCCGAGCGGCGCTTCGATCTCGGCGATTACGTCCTGGGGCGCCTGGCGGGGGCGCTGGATGCGGTGATCGAGGCTTGCGGCCCAGCGGACCGCGGACGGGTGGTCGTCGCGGGCTATTGCATGGGAGGCACGCTGGCGCTGGGCCTGGCGCAGAACCGGGCCTCCGATCTCGCGGGCCTCGCCCTCCTGGCCACGCCCTGGGACTTCCATGCCGAGAGGGTGGAGCAGGCGGAGCTTCTGGCGGCCCTTCTGCCCGGCTTCGAGCCCGTGCTCGAGGTCCTGGGCGAGCTGCCCGTGGACATGATCCAGGCCCTGTTCGCGGCGCTCGATCCCAGCCTGGTTCTCCGCAAATTCCTCGGCTTTGCCGGCCTCGATCCGGGCTCCGAGCGGGCCTGCCAGTTCGTCGCCCTGGAGGACTGGCTGAACGACGGCGTTCCCCTGGCAGCCTCTGTCGCCCGGGAATGCCTCGGCCAATGGTATGGGGCGAACGCGACCGCGAGGGGCGCATGGCGGCTCCGCGACCATGCGGTATTGCCGCAGCGCATCAAAACCCCATCTCTGGCAGTGATCCCGGACCAGGACCGCATCGTACCCCCGGGCTCGGCACTGGCGCTGGCGCAGGCGCTTCCGGATTGCCGGATCCTGCGCGCGCCCACCGCCATATCGGCATGATGAGCGGCGGGCGGGCGGAGGCGGCGGTCTGGCAGCCCTTCGCCGAATGGGCCGTTTCTTGCACTGCAACAAGGCGCCGGATAGAGTCGAAACTCAAAGCCAAAAGGAGATCGCCATGACCGAGGTCGTCATCGTCAGCGCCGCCCGCACCCCCATCGGCGCCTTCAACGGCGCGCTTTCGAGCCTGCCGGCCCATGACCTCGGCAAGGTCGCGATTGCCGCCGCGCTTGCCCGCGCCAAGGTCGAGCCCGGCGAGGTGGATGAGGTCGTGCTCGGCCAGATCCTGGCGGCGGGCGAGGGCCAGAACCCGGCGCGCCAGGCGGCCATGGCGGCCGGCATTCCCAAGGAAAAAACCGCCTATGGCATCAACCAGCTCTGCGGCTCGGGCCTTCGCGCCGTGGCGCTCGGCTATCAGGCGATCCGGGCGGGCGATCAGGCCATCGTCGTGGCCGGCGGCCAGGAGAGCATGAGCCAGGCGCCCCACTGCATCCATCTGCGCAACGGCGTGAAGATGGGCAATGCGGAGATGATCGACACCATGATCAAGGACGGCCTTTGGGATGCCTTCAACGGCTATCACATGGGCAATACCGCCGAGAACGTGGCCCAGAAATGGCAGATCACCCGGGCCGACCAGGATGCCTTTGCGGCCGCCTCGCAGCAGAAGGCCGAGGCGGCGCAGAAGGCCGGCCGCTTCAAGGACGAGATCGTCCCGGTCACCATCGCCTCGCGCAAGGGCGAGATCATCGTCGACACGGATGAGCATCCGCGCCACGGCACCACGGTGGAGACCTTGTCCAAGCTGCGGGCGTCCTTCCTGAAGGAGGGCGGCACGGTGACGGCGGGCAATGCCTCGGGAATCAATGACGGAGCCGCGGCCGTGGTGCTGATGACCGCCGAGGCCGCGGCCAAGCGCGGCCTGACGCCGCTCGCCCGCATCGTCTCCTGGGCGACCGCCGGCGTCGATCCGGCGATCATGGGCTCAGGGCCCATTCCCGCCAGCCGCGCCGCCCTCGCCAAGGCCGGCTGGAAGAAGGAGGCTCTCGACCTTATCGAGGCCAATGAGGCCTTCGCCGCCCAGGCCTGCGCCGTCAACAAGGAGCTCGCCTGGGACACCAGCAAGGTGAACGTCAATGGCGGGGCGATCGCGCTTGGCCATCCCATCGGCGCCTCGGGTGCGCGCGTTCTGGTGACCCTGCTCCACGAGATGGCGAAGCGGAATGCCAAGAAGGGGCTTGCGACATTGTGTATCGGCGGCGGGATGGGCATCGCCATGTGCGTGGAGCGGTGACAGAATAGGAGCACAGAAAACTCGGGAGGAGAGGGGACATGGCACGGGTGGCGGTGGTCACGGG
>DATBBO010000100.1:0-4425 GCA_036270995.1 Dongiaceae bacterium
CCCGCGCCATGGCGGCGCGGGCCGGGTCCAGCCGATCAGGCAAGGCGCCTGAAATGCATGACCCAGTTCACTTCCCAGCTCGCGCCGGCATCGGGCGAGAAGGCCTGCTCCCAGCGGGCGGTGGTGGCGGTGATCTCCGACCAGATGAAGCGGACGATGACGACGCGCTCGCCGATGACCTCGGCGCCGACGAAGGTGCCGACGCCCTTCTCGAAGCGGCCGTAGAGCGGCGGGTCCAGCCGCGGGTGGCGGCTGTCCATCCACCAGACGGACCAGAGCCGCGACTGCGGATCGAACACCCGGACCGTCGCGCCGCGATATGTCCCGGACGGTAGCTCGATGATGTTGTCATCGCTGGTTCCGAGCCCGCCGAGGATGGGACGCATCTCGCTGCTGCCGGCGAACTCGTCCCATTGCGTATCGCCCTCCAGACGCCGGCGCAGCCGCCGATGGGCGACACGCCAGCGGCCGTGGAGCGCGTCGAAATCGTGGCGGCCGTCGCCCGCGGTCTTCTCCCGGCGCTCGGGATCGTCGAGGGCAAAGGGAGCCAATGCTGTGGTCAGGGTCGTCATGGCAATTCCTCCGGATTGAGTGGAGGTGCGAGCCTAAAGCCCAATTCCTGACATTCTACGTCAGGATTTATTTGTTAGACTTCAATTCATGCGCGCCAGCCGGCTCCTCTCGATCCTGATCCTGCTCCAGCTTCGCGGACGGCTGACGGCCGAGGCCCTGGCGGCGGAGTTCGAGGTCTCGCTGCGCACCATCTATCGCGACATCGATCAGCTGAGCGCCGCCGGCGTGCCGGTCTATGCCGATCGCGGTCCCGGCGGCGGCTTCGCCCTGCTCGAAGGCTATCGCACGAAGCTGACGGGCCTGACGGCGCAGGAGGCCGAGGCGCTTTCCTTCGCGGGCTTGCCGGGTCCCGCCGCCGATCTCGGGCTGGGAGAAGCCTTGTCGGCCGCCCGCCTCAAGCTTCTGGCCGCGATGCCGGCAGGCCTCGGCGAGAGTGCCGGGCGGATGGGCGAGCGCTTTCATCTCGACCCGACCGACTGGTACCACCGTGCGGTCGCCCCGCCCTATCTGGGATCCGTCGCCCAGGCGGTCTGGAGCGGCCACAGGTTCAGGCTTCGCTATGAAAGCTGGTCCGCGACGGTGCAGCGGGTGGTGAACCCTCTCGGCCTCGTGCTGAAGGCGGGCGAGTGGTACCTCGTCGGCGATGTGTCCGGCGCCCGGCGCACCTACAGGATTGCCAAGATCCTGGAGCTGGAGCTGCTGGAGGAGCGCTTCGAGCGGCCGAAGGATTTCGATCTCGCGGCCCATTGGCAGAGGGAGCTCCGCCGGTTCGAGGCGAGCCTGCGCCGGGAAGAGGCGGTGCTGCGCGTCTCGAGTGCCGCCATTCCGGCGCTGCGCCGGCTCGGGGCCGATATCGCCGAGGCGGTCCTGGCGGCCGTGCCCGACGCAGCGGGCTGGCGCCAGGCGAAAGTCCCGATCGAAGGCATCGGGCCGGCGGCGAGCCTGATCCTCGGCTTCGGCCGCGACATCGAGGTGGTGAGCCCGCCGGCGCTGCGCCGCAAGCTCGCCGAGGCGGCAAGCGAAGTCGCGGCGCTCTACCGGCCGAAACGGGCGAGGGTTTCCCGCTGAGTGCCGCAGAATACGGTTGATTTGTACGTTATTTACCTATATGCTGAAGTGGCACGCTCGCCTTGGAAGCTCACTGCTCCCGGGCTTCATCCTGGAAAGGAGGCTGAAGCACTGCAGATTTACTGCAGAAGCAGAGCGCGCCCGCGCCGCTGCCCGCCGAGGCGGGAGTGGTCCGTGGCTGTAAATTCGCTGCAGAAACAGCCTGGCATCGGGGGTGCCATCGGGCGCAGGCCTGACTACGCCATCAACCCTTCGACCGCGCCGGAGACGGCGGCCAGCGGGATGCGCTCGATCTCGGGTCCCCCATAGGGGCGAGAGGAGATGATGTGGATGCGCCGGCGGCCCCGCGGCGCCCAGCGCTCGGGATTGCTGGGTCCGAAGAGGCTGACCAGCGGCGTCCCCACCGCGGCCAGCAGATGCCCGATGCCGGTATCCATGGCGACGGCGGCGCTCAGCCTGGCGCCGATGGCCATGGAGAGTTGGACATCGGAGAGGGTCGGGGCGTCGGCACGCTTCGGGATCAGCACCTCCGGCAGCGCGCGGCGCAGGGGATCGTGAAGATCACGCTCATGGGGCCCCAACAGCAGCACGGGATGCCAGCCGCGCCCGGCAATCCATTTGGCGAGGTTGACGAATTGCTCCAGCGGCCAGCAGCGGGTGCGGGAGGAGGCGCCGGGAGCAAGGCCCACATAGCGCGGACCATCGGGCAGGAGCATCGCTGCCTCCCGCTCGACCGCGGCGGGAAGCTCGATCTCGCCGCTGCCGTCGACAGGGCAGCCGGTCACGGCCTCGAGAAGCCCGATCAACTGCGTCAGCTTGTGCTTGGGCCGGGGGCCCGCCGGCCGGCGGCTGCAGAAGAGATAGCCGGGGCTCGCCGCCTGATAGAGCTTGGTTCGCAAAGCGAGCTTCGCCGTCATGACGGTGACCAGATCGGTCCGGTGATCGATGACCAGCGAGAAGGGCGGCAGCTGCCGCAATCGGCGAATCACGCCCGGGCTCGGCCAGCGCATATGCGCGTCGACCAGGACCTCGGCGATATAGGGCCGCACGATGTCGGCCATGACGACGCGGTAGGGGCTGTCGCTCTCGGAGACCACCCAGATGATCTTCTCCGCCGGATAGGCGCGCTTCAGCGCGCGCAGCAGCGGCAGCTTCGAGAAGCCGTCGCCGAGCCCCTCCCGCTCGTTGAAGACGGCGATCCCCAATCCCGGTTGCGGAAGGGGACGGGGAGCGCAGACCGCGCCCGGCTGTTCGGCTATAGGAGAATGCATGAGGCCGGCAATCTAGCGGATGAGAAGCCCTCCGTCTGCGTCGATTATTTGCAAAATATTAATACCGCTTCGCGCCGCGTGCTTCCGCTAGGATGGGCCGGCGGCTTCCGCCCTCGCCGCGGGCCGTCCCGATCAGAACCTGGAGACATCGAGATGAAGAAACGCAAGCTGGGAAGATCCGGCCTGGAGGTGGCGCCCCTGGCCCTCGGCGGCAATGTCTTCGGCTGGACGGCCGATGAGGCGACCTCCTTCGCCGTGCTCGATGCCTTCATCGATGCCGGCTTCGATCTCGTCGACACCGCCGATGTCTATTCGGCCTGGGTGCCGTCCCATCAGGGCGGGGAATCCGAGGCCGTCATGGGCAATTGGCTGAAGAGTCGCCGCCGGCGCGAGCGCGTCGTGATCGCGACCAAGGGCGGCTGGGAGCGGGCCGATTGGGGCAAGGGCCTGTCCAGGGCGCAGATCGCCAAATCCGTCGAGGCCTCTCTGCAGCGGCTCCAGACCGATTACATCGATCTCTACCAATCCCATATCGACGATGCCGAGACTCCGTTCGAAGAAACGCTGGAGGCTTATGAGCGCCTCATCAAAGAGGGCAAGGTGCGGGCGATCGGCGCTTCCAACCATACTGCGGCCCGTCTCTCGGAGGCCTTGCAGGTCAGCCAGCGGAAGCACCTGCCGCGCTTCGAGAGCCTGCAGCCGCTCTACAATCTCTACGACCGCGAGGGCTTCGAGGCGGAGCTGCAGCCGCTCTGCGTCAAGCAGGAAATCGGCGTCATTCCCTATTACGCGCTCGCCGCCGGCTTCCTGACCGGCAAGTACCGCAGTGAGAAGGATCTGGGCCAGAGTGCGCGAGGGAGCGGTGTCGGAAAGAAATATCTGAACGACCGGGGCTTGCGGATCCTGGGCGCTCTCGATCGCGTTGCCGGCGGCCTCAGCGTCACGCCGGCGCAAGTGGCGCTGGCCTGGCTCATCGCCCGGCCGGGCATCACCGCGGCCATTGCGAGTGCCACCAGCCTCACTCAATTCGCCGATCTCGCAAAAGGGGCTCAGCTCACTCTCGACGCCGAGGCCATGCGCCAGCTCGACCGCGCCTCGGCGAGCGAGGCAGAGGCGGTCACCGGCTGACGGCAAGGCAAGGAAGCAAGGAAGCGAAAATGAGCGATCCGCAGCCGGTCGACTGGAAGACCCAGGGCGTACGGGTTATCCCGGCCAACTCCCTCGATGTGAATACGGCCCAGACGCCGGGCATGAACCGGGCCGCGGCGATCAATCTCGCCCGGGTCGGCGCCCAGAAGATCTGGGCGGGTACGGTCAGCATCCATCCCAACGCCAAGACCGGCGCCCACCATCACGGCGCGCTGGAAAGCGTGATCTATGTCGTCAAGGGCAGGGCCCGCATGCGCTGGGGCGAGCATCTGCAATACACGGCCGAGGCGGGTCCGGGCGATTTCATCTACGTGCCGCCCTATGTGCCGCATCAGGAGATCAACGCCTCGCCGGAGGAGACCCT
>DATBBO010000101.1:0-12088 GCA_036270995.1 Dongiaceae bacterium
TGAACACCGCGGCCCTGAGAATTTCCATATCCTCATGCACCCTCAGTAAGGGTCGGGTGATACACATGGACCGTCGCTTATTCCTGGCGGCGGTTGCTGCCTTGTTGTCGCTTCCGAGTTTTGCCCAGGCCGGCGCCGCCGCTGCCGATGCCCAAAAGTTCATCGACAATCTGGGCGACGCGGCAATTGGCCTGACCAGCTCGAACCTGAGCGAAGCTGAGCGCGAGACTCGCTTCCGCAGCCTCCTCGAATCACATTTCGACATGCTCGGCATAAGCAAGTTCGTGCTGGCCCGTTACTGGCGGGTGGCGAGCGATGCCGAGCGCGCAGACTTCCAGCGGTTGTTCGAGGATCTACTGGTGCAGGCCTATGCCAAGAAATTCACGGAATACACCGGCCAGCGCTTCCAGGTTGCCGGCACCCAGGCCAATGACGACGACAGCACCACGGTCAACTCGCTCATCAATCAGCCCAATGGCGATGTCGTCCGCCTCGACTGGCGGGTGGCGGATGCGGGCGGCCTCAAGATTTCCGATCTGATCGTCGATGGTGTCAGCCTGCGCACCACCTATCGTTCCGACGTAGCCTCGGTCATCCAGAACAACGGCGGCAACATCGCGGACCTCATCGATGCGCTGCGCCAAAAGACCGGCAGCCAGTAGCTCGCTATAGCTGGCGGAACCGCCGGTAGGCACCCATAACTATCAGAGGGTGCCACCAACCTCCGGTTGTGACCCGAGATCAGGACGGGTCGCCATAGGGTCATCGGAGATAGAGGCGCGTAGGCGTGTGAGATAGTCGGACGCCTCGCGGAAATCACGGACAGAGGCGCTCGCGTGCAACCTGTCGAAAGAATTCGACTTTTAACATAACTAGAAAAGCTAGTGCCGACGGGTGGAGCCGTTCAGCTGCGAGTATGCCCCTGCGGGAGCACACCTGCTGCCGAGCGCGAGGATGGCAAGCGATTTGCCTCGCCTCGACGGTCCGGCCGGGCGTCAGTGGCATTGTCCTGGAGCAAGCCGCGGCGACGTTGCCAACACGTGTCATCGCCGACTGCTCCACGGAGAGGAGAGGGAAGCAAAATGGAGCAATCGGGTTTTAATGCTGTGCTCCTGATTGTGATGGTCATCTTCGCCACTTACATCGGAAGCTACATTCTGCATCTCTAGAGACCTCTCTGATTGGGGTCGTTAAGGGCAAGCTGCTTCTGTCTTTCATTTCCGTGCTGAAAGACCGACTTCTCACTTCCCCTCTCCCGCGACTCAATTCCCCCTCGCCCCCGTTCTGGGGGCGAGGGGAAGTGAAGAGCGCTGCGGCGGCGCCTACTCCTTCGGCACGCCCTTGGTCGTCGAATATTCGAAATGCAGCGCCTCGCCGGGATGGACCAGCGGATATATCGCATGGGCCGCCATGGCGGCTTCGGAGAAGCCGCAGAGGATCAGCTTCAGCTTGCCGGGATAAGTCACGACATCGCCGATGGCGAAGATGCCCGGCCGGCTCGTGGCGCAGGTCGCCGGATCGATCTTGATGTGATGGCGCTCGAGCTCCAGTCCCCATTCAGCGATCGGCCCCAGATTCATCGCCAGCCCGAAAAAGGGCAGCAGGGCATCGGCCTCGAGCCGGCGCGTCTGGCCTTCCAGGGTCGCCACGGTCACCGCCGTGATCCCCTTGTCATGCCCCTCGATGCCGGCGAGCTGATAGGGGACCACCATCTCGATCCTGCCGGCCTTGGCCAGCGCCTCCATCCGGGTGACGCTCTCCGGCGCGGCGCGGAATTTCGGCCGGCGATGCACCATGTAGACGGCCTCGGCGACCTCGGCGAGGGAGATCGCCCAGTCCACCGCCGAATCGCCGCCGCCGGCGATCACGATGCGCCGGCCGCGGAAATCCTCGCGCCGCTTCACGAGATAGAAGACGCCCTTGCCCTCATACTGCTCGATGCCGGTGAGCGGCGGCTTGTTGGGGCCGAAGGCGCCGACCCCGGCGGCAATGATGACCGCGCGCGCCGCAATGGTGCTGCCGTCGTCGAGGCGGACGAGCCAGCCATCGCCGCCATTGCCCTCGCCCCGCGGCACAAGCTGCTCGACGCGCCGGCCCAGGTGGTAGACGGGATGAAAGGGTGCGACCTGGTGCTCGAGCTTGGCAATCAGCTCTACCGCATCGATCGCCGGGTAGCCCGGAATGTCGTAGATCGGCTTCTCCGGATAGAGCGCGGCGCATTGCCCGCCCGTCATGTCGAGCGCGTCGACCACATGGCAATGCATCTTCAGCATGCCGCATTCGAAGACCGCGAACAGGCCGACCGGGCCCGCGCCGATGATGCAGATATCCGTCCGATGCTCCGCCGCCATGAAACTCCCCGCCTCGAAGGGGCCTAACATGGCCGGCCCCTTCCGGCGATGCAAGATGGGCGCCATAGCACGCGTCTCTGGGAATTGCCGCCCATTGCCGCCCTGGGTCGCGGCCGCTACAACCGGCCAGGATGCCGCGTGCAGCAGCCCCCGATTCGATCGCCCGGCGCGTCGTCGACCTCTCCGACGAGGCGGCGACGGCAGCGCTCGCGCGGCGCGTGGCGGCGCTGGCCCGGCCCGGCGATGTGGTGGCGCTGCGGGGCGATCTCGGCACCGGCAAGACGCTCTTCGCCCGCGCCTTCATCGGCGAGGAGGATGTGCCGAGCCCGACCTTCACCCTGGTCCAGACCTATGACCGGCCCATGGGCCGCGTCTGGCATTTCGATCTCTACCGCCTGAAATCTCCCGAGGAGGCGATCGAGCTCGATATCGAGGATGCCTTCGCCGAGGGGATCTCGCTGATCGAATGGCCGGAGCGGCTGGGCGGATTCCTGCCGGCGGAGCGCCTCGATATCGGCCTCGAATTCGCCGCCGCACCCACGGCGCGCAAGGCCCGGCTCGAGGGCCGCGGGCGCTGGGCGGAGCTCGTGGCGGATATCGCGCGCCTGGAGAGCCGCCCCCTGGAGAGCCCCAGATGAGCGCCGCGCGGGCGGCAGAGATCGCAAGCTTTCTGGCGGGCGCCGGCTGGGATGGCGCCTGCCGCCGCTCGCTCACGGGCGATGCCTCCTTCCGCCGCTACGAGCGCCTCGCGCGCGGCGCTGCGACCGCGATCCTCATGGATGCGCCGCCGCCGGAAAATGTGCGGCCCTTCCTGGCCGTCGCCGAGCTGCTCCGCCAGGCCGGATTCGCCGTGCCTGCGATCCGCGCCGCGGATGAGGCGGCCGGTCTCCTGCTGCTGGAGGATTTCGGCGACGACACCTATACGCGCCTGCTGGCTGAGGGCGAGTCCGAGCTGCGGCTCTACGAGCTGGCCACCGATCTCCTGATCGAGCTGCGCCGGCGCCTGCCGATCGAACGGCTCTCCGCGCTGCCGCTCTTCGACGAGGCCCGCACGATCGAGGGGCTAAATCGCTTCATCGAGTGGTACTGGCCCGCGGTCGAGGGTAGGCCCGCACCTGCCGCAGCGGCGGAGTCCTTCTTCGCTGCCTGGCGTCAGGTGCTGCCGCTCTGGGAGCGGGTCCCCGCCGGACTCGTCCACTACGACTACCATGTCGACAATCTCATCATGCTGGCCGGCCGCGAGGGCATGGAAGCGGTCGGGCTGCTCGATTTCCAGGACGCGATGCGCGGGCCGGTCGGATTCGATCTCGTCTCCCTCATCGACGACGCCCGGCGCGATGTGTCGCCGGCTCTCGGCACAAGTCTGGTCGAGCGCTATCTCGCCGCCTTTCCCGAGCAGGACCGCCCGCGCTTCGCTGCCGCCTATGCGCTTTCCGGCGTCCAGCGCGACACCCGCATCCTCGGCAATTTCGCCCGCCTCCTGAAACGCGACGGCAAGCCCGGCTATCTGGCTCACGTGCCGCGGGTCTGGCGCCAGCTCGAAGCCCAGCTCCGCCATCCCGCGCTCGCCCCCGTCGCCAGCTGGTTCGACCGCCACTTCCCCCCGCACCGCCGCCGCACGCCCGAGGCCGCGTAGCCGATGACCGCGCAATCGCACACAGCCCGCTTCGCCTCGTTCTTTCGCCCGTCATCCCGGCGAAAGCCGGGATCCAGGATTGCAAGAGTTCACTGGTTGCCCTGGACCCCGGCTTCCGCCGGGGTGACGAAAGGAAAGCGGGGCCGGGAGGTTCCATATGCGATGGCCCACCCGGGGGTGAATAAGGCCAGATCATGACCGCCATCCCCCGATCCGCCATGGTGATGGCCGCCGGCATGGCGACACGGATGCGTCCTCTCAGCCTCGCGCGGCCGAAGGCGCTGATGGAGGTCGCGGGCAAGACCCTGCTCGACCATGCGCTCGACCGCCTGGCTGGGGTGGGCGTCGAACGCGCTGTCGTAAACACCCATCACCTCGCGGGCCAGATCGAGCATCATCTCGCGGGCCGCAAGCGCCCGGCGATCACGCTCTCCCACGAGCCCGAGATTCTCGAGAGCGGCGGCGGCATCGCCCAGGCGCTGCCGCTGCTGGGTCCTGAAGCCTTCTATGTCGTCAATGCCAAGATCGTCTGGCGCGGCGGCCGGGGCGAGGCGCTGCGGCGTCTCGCCGAGAGCTGGGATGACGCGCGCATGGACGGGCTTCTCCTGCTCCATCCCACGGTCAGCGCGGTTGGCTATGAGGGCGCGGGCGATTTCACCATGGACCAGCTCGGCCGGATCGCCTTCCGCGACCCGCGGGAGGTGGCGCCCTTCGTCTTCGCCAGCATCCAGATCCTGCATCCCCGGCTCTTCGAAGGCGCGCCGGCCCCCGGCTCGGATGGAGTTGCTTTCCCGATCCATCCGCTCTGGCGCCGCGCCAGCGAGGCGGGGCGCCTCTACGGGCTGCGCCATGACGGCGAGTGGTATCACATCGCCACGCCCGAGGGCCTGGCCGCGGCGCGGGCGGCGCTCGATGCCACCGCCGGTGCAGAGAGCCCGTGAGCGGCCGCCGCCCTCATGTCTTCACCATCCCCGCCGGCATCGGCTTTACCGAGGCGCTGGCGGCAAGGCTGCTCGACGAGACCGCGGGCGACCCGCTGGCGCTTGCCGGCTATCGCGTCCTCCTGCCGACGCGCCGCGCCTGCAGGGCACTGCAGGAGGCTTTCCTCCGCCGCAGCGAAGGGCGGCCGCTCCTGCTGCCGCGGCTGGAGCCCCTGGGCGATATCGATGCCGATGAGCTGATCCTCGCCGGCGGCGATGAAGCCGGCGGGGAGGGTCTCGATTTCGACCTGCCGCCCGCCATCGCGCCCTTGCGCCGCCAGCTCCTGCTGACTCGCGCCATCATCGCCGCCGCGCCCAATTTCGGCAGCCGGCCCCTGGTCGTCGATCAGGCCGCGCGCCTCGCCGCGGAGCTCGCCCAGCTTCTCGACCAGATGGCGACGGAGCGCGTGGGCTTCGCCGGGCTTTCGGAGATCGCCGGCGACAATGCCGAGCATTGGCAGCGCACCGTCGACTTCCTGAAGATCCTGTCGGTCACCTGGCCCACCATGCTGGCGATCGAAGGTGCCATGGATCCGGCGGAGCGGCGCAATCGCCTGCTGGCCGCCGAGGCCGAGCGCCTGAAGCGCCGCCCGCCCAAGACGCCGCTCATCGCCGCGGGCTCCACCGGCAGCATTCCAGCCACCGCCGAGCTGCTCGCGGTCATCGCCGGGCTGCCCAAGGGGCGCGTCGTTCTCCCCGGCCTGGACCGCGAGGCCGATGAAGCGAGTTGGGCGGCGATCGAAGAGGATCCCGTCCATCCCCAGCACGCCATGGCCCTGCTGCTGAAGCGCTTCGGCCTGGTACCGGCGGAGGTCGCGGAATGGCCGGTGGCGGGGCTCGCCATGCCGCCGCCAAGTCGCCGGCGCCTGATCAACGAGGCGCTGCGCCCGGCGGCGACCACCGCGGCTTGGGGCGAGCTGGTCCAAGGGGTGAAGGGCGACATCGATCCGCAGAAGGCCGAGCTGGCGCTCCGTGGAATAGAGCGTATCGATTGCCCGACCGCCGAGGAGGAAGCGGGCGTGATCGCGCTTCACCTGCGCCAAGCCCTGGAGATTCCGGGCCAGCGCGCCGCTTTGGTGACGCCCGACCGGCTGCTGGCGCGTCGGGTCGCAGGCGAGCTCAGGCGCTGGAATATCGAGATCGACGATTCCGCCGGCCGGCCGTTGGCAGCGACCCCGCCGGCGGTGTTCCTGCGCCTGACAGCGGCGCTGATCGCCGAGCAGGCGGCACCAGCCACGCTGCTGGCTCTGCTGAAGCATCCGCTCGCCGCGGCGGGCGAGGCCCCCTCCCGGTGCCGGCGTCTCGCCCGCCGGCTGGAGCGCGACCTCCTGCGAGGACCCCGGCCGCGGCGTGGCCTTGGCATACTCGCTGGCGCATCCGGGACAAGCTCCGAGGTCCGCGCGCTGCTCCGGCACATGGCGAAGGCGGCCGAAGACCTCACCGGGGCCATGGAGGGCCCCGCGGCGTTGCCGCGCGATCTCCTCGCCGCCCATATTGCCTTCGCCCAGGCGCTCGCTGCCAGCGACACCGAGCGAGGCGAGGTGCGGCTCTGGTCGGGCGAGGCCGGCGAGGCGCTGGCGGAATTTCTGGCCGAGCTTTCCGAGGCGCTTGCCGATGTCCCGCCCATCGAGGGCCGGCGCTGGCCGGCGCTCTTGGATAGCCTTATGGGGGGCCGCGTGCTGCGGCCGCGCTTCGGGCGCCATCCGCGCCTTGCCATCTGGGGTCCGCTCGAGGCCCGGCTGCAGAGCGCCGATCTCGTGATCCTGGGCGGGCTCAACGAGGGCAGCTGGCCCCAGCCCGTGCCGGTCGACCCCTGGTTCAGCCGGCCCATGCGCAAGAGCCTCGGCCTCGCCTCGCCGGAGCGGCGCATCGGGCTCGCCGCCCATGACTTCGCCCAGGCCTGGTGCTCGGCGCCACGCCTGGTGCTGACCCGGGCGCTCCGCGTCGAGGGCGCGCCGACCGTGCCCTCGCGCTGGCTGCTCCGCCTCGATAGCCTCCTGCGGCTGCTGAAGATCGAGCCCGAAAGCCTCCATCGCGGCGTCTGGCTCGGCTGGCAGGCCGAGCTCGACCGGCCGGCTTCCGTGAGGCCCGCACGGCCGCCGGCGCCTTGCCCCTCGGTCGCGGTGCGCCCGCAGCGCCTCTCGGTCACGGAGATCGAGACCTGGATCCGCAATCCCTATGCGATCTATGCCCGGCGCGTGCTCGATCTCGACCCGCTCGATCCCATCGATGCCGATGCCAGCGCGGCCGACCGGGGTAATTTCATCCACGACGCGCTGGAGAAGTTCGTCAAGGAATTCCCCGGTGCTTTGCCGGCGGATTCGGTCTCCCGGCTGCTCGAGCTGGGCCGGCATGCTTTCGGCGAGGCGCTCGACCGCCCCGCGGTGCGCGCCTTCTGGTGGCCGCGCTTCGAGCGCATCGCGGACTGGTTCGTCGCCCGCGAGATGGAGCGGCGGCCGCATCTCGCCGCCAGCCTCGCCGAGGCCACGGGCGAGCTCGAAGTCAGGCTTCCGGGCTGCCGCCCCTTCACCCTCCGGGCAAAGGCGGATCGCATCGATCGCCTCGCCGGCGGCAACCTCGTCATTCTCGACTACAAGACCGGCGGCATTCCCAGCATGAGCCAGGTGACGAATGGCTATGCGCCGCAGCTGCCGCTGGAGGCCGCCATGGCCCGCCAGGGCGCCTTCGCCGGCCTCGATGCGGCATCGACCGCGGAGCTCGCTTATTGGCGGCTCCGCGGCGGACGCGCTGTCGCCGAGATCTGCCCTGTACGTGAGGATCCGATGATTCTCGCCGCGGCCGCACTCGAGCGCCTGCATCGGCTCATCGCCGCCTATGAAGATCCGGGCATGCCCTATCTGCCGGTACCCGATCCAGACTATCTGCCCGCCTTCGACCGCTACGACCATCTCTCGCGGCGCAACGAATGGGTGGTGGGGCCGCTGTGATGGCAGGGCAATCGGATATGAGTTGCCGTGGCTACATTTTTTCATTCGTCACCCCGGCGGAAGCCGGGGTCCAGGGCAACCAGCACGCTCTTGCAACCCTGGATCCCGGCTTTCGCCGGGATGACGGACAAAAAACCGATGCGAACCCCATCAATACCCCGCCCGTCATGGCCGCGCTGTCATGGCTCAGCTTATGACGGCATCGGGCCACATGACGGCGCAGCAGCGCGCGCAAATGGCCCAGCGCCGGGCGGCGGCGCCGGCCGACAGCGTCTGGGTCGCGGCCTCGGCGGGCACCGGCAAGACCACGGTCCTGACCCAGCGCTTCCTGCGCCTGCTGCTGGCGGGATCCGCGGCGGAGCGCCTCCTCTGCCTCACCTTCACCAAGGCCGCGGCGGCGGAGATGGCGAACCGCATCGCCGAGCATCTCGCCCTCTGGGCGGCCATGGAGGAAGCGGCTCTCGCCAAGGCGCTGGCGGACCTGCTCGGTCGCGCGGCCAGCGATGGCGAGCGCGATCTGGCGCGCTCTCTCTTCGCACGCGTCCTCGACACGCCCGGCGGGCTTCGCATCATGACGATCCACGCCTTCTGCCAATCGCTGCTGCGCCGCTTTCCTTTCGAGGCCGGCATCGCGCCGCATTTCGAGCTGCTCGACGAGCGCGGCAGCGAGGAGCTCCTGGCCGAGGCGCGCGACGCAATGCTCCAGGCCGCCGGCGACGAGGAGGGCCTCGACCTCGCCCGGGCGCTCGCGGTGGTGAGCAGCCGGGTGAACGAGCAGGATTTCGCCGAGCTTCTCGCGGGGCTCATCCGCGCCCGCGGCCGGATCGTCAAACTGATCGAGCGCGAGGGCGGGCTCGCACAGCTGATCGCCACGACCCGCGCGGCCGTCGGTCTTCGGCCGGAGGAGAACGAGGCGAGCATCTGCTCGGCGGGCGTCGCCGAGGCTGCCTTCGACGGCCCGGCCCTCCGCCGCGCCGCCAAGGCGCTGGCCCGGGGCAGCGAGATGACGGACCAGCCGCGTGGGGCGGCGATCGTCGCCTGGCTCGATTCTGGGCCGACCGAACGGATCGACGGCCTCGACGCCTATGCCGACGCGTTTCTGACGAACGAGGGCAAGCTTCTCAAGCGGCTCGCCACCAAGGCCGTGACCGCGCTTCTGCCTGAGGCCACGGAGATCCTGGCGGCGGAGGGACAGCGCGTCATCGATCTGCTGGCCCGGCGCCGGGCCGCGCGGATTGCGGAATCGACATCCTCGCTCGTGACCCTCGGTGCCGAGATGATCGGGCGCTACCAGGCTCTCAAGGAGAACCATGTCGCCCTCGACTATGAGGATCTGGTGCTGGCGGCGCGGCGGCTGCTGGAGACGCCGGGCATCGCCCCCTGGGTGCTGTTCAAGCTCGATGGTGGCATCGACCACATCCTGGTGGACGAGGCGCAGGACACGAGTCCGGATCAATGGAAGATCGTCGAGCTCCTCGCGGAGGAGTTCTTTACGGGCGAGGGGGCCCATTACGGACGTCCCTTGGCCGGCCCCCGCACCGTCTTTGCCGTGGGCGATGTCAAGCAATCGATCTTCAGCTTCCAGGGGGCGGACCCCGCCGCGTTCCAGGGCATGCGCCTGCATTTCCACCGCCGCCTCGAAGCGCTGGAAAAGCGCCTCGAGATCGTGCCGCTCACCGTCTCCTTCCGCTCGACGGAGGCGGTCCTCGATGCGGTCGACGCCGTCTTCGCGCAGGCCGCGGCCCAGGCCGGGGTCAGCCTCGATGGCGAACCGATCCTCCACCAGGCCGCGCGCATGGGGCAGGCGGGTCATGTCGAGCTCTGGCCCCTGGCCGAGCCGCTCGCCCGCGAACCCGATCCCGAATGGCGCCCGCCGCGGGAGCGCCGCTCCGGCGATTCGCCCCGGGAGCGGCTGGCGAAGCTGATCGCGCGCCGGATCAAGTCCATGCTCGAGCACGGCGAGAGGCTGCAAAGCCGCGACCGTGCGGTCAGGCCCGGCGATTTCCTCATCCTCGTGCGCCATCGCGACGAGCTGGTGGATGGCCTGGTGCGGGAGCTGAAGACCCTCGAAGTGCCGGTCGCCGGCATCGACCGCATGCGGCTGACGGAACAGCTCGCGGTCATGGACCTCGTCGCCTTCGGCCAGTTCCTGCTGCTGCCTGAGGATGATTTCAACCTGGCGGTGCTGCTGAAGAGCCCGCTCTTCGACTGGAGCGAGGAGCAGCTCTTCTCCCTCGCCCATGGCCGCAAGGGATCGCTCTGGGAGGAGCTGCGCCGGCGCGCGGATGACGCCGAGGCCGGGTTCACCGAGACCCATGCGGCGCTCGCCGGCTTCCTCGCGCGGGCCGACTTCCTGCCGCCCTACGAGCTCTACGCCGAGCTTCTCGGGCGCCATGGCGGCAGGCTGAAGCTGCTCGGCCGCCTGGGGCCGGAGGCGAGCGATCCGGTCTCCGAGTTCATGGGCCTGGCACTGGTCTATGAGCGCGAGCATCTGCCCTCGCTCCAGGGCTTCCTCCACTGGCTGACCCATGACGAGGTGGAGATCAAGCGCGAGAGCGAGCCCGCCGGCCCCGGCCTCGTGCGCATCATGACGGTCCATGGCGCCAAGGGGCTGCAGGCGCCCATCGTCTTCCTGCCAGATACGCTCTATCGCCCGAGCCAGCCCGCGAGGCTGCTCTGGGTGCGACCGGGCCCGGCCGAGCTGCTCCTCTGGTCACCGAGAGTCGATGATGACGAGGCGCTGGCGCTCGATGCGCGCAACGCCGTCAAGGCGAAGATCGCCGAGGAGGAGCGGCGCCTCCTCTATGTCGCCCTCACCCGGGCAGAGGATCGGCTCTATATCAGCGGCTGGCGGGGCGAGCGGCAGCCCTCCGAGGGGACCTGGTACGAGCTGATCCGCGACGGGCTCGCTGCCAAGGCCCAAGGGGCGCTCAAGGTCCATAGCGCTGACTTCGACAGCATCCCGGAGCTGGGCCCCGAGGCGGGCTGGCAGGGCAAGAGCCTGGTCCTGAGCCAGCCTCAGACGGCGCCGCCCGAGCCTGATCTCGGCCGGCATCGCGGCACCCGGCCGGTCGCAGCACCTCGGGAGGCCTGGTCCGCTTTGCCCCCGCCGCCGGAGCCTCTGCCCCAGCGGCCTCTGGCGCCCTCGCGCCTGGCGGAGGAGCCCGGCGTGCTGGCGCCGCTGCAGAGTCGGGCCGATGGAGGCAAAGCGGATATTCGCTTCCGCCGCGGCCGCCTCATCCACCGCCTGCTCCAGACCCTGCCGGATCTGCCGCCCGCCGCACGGGCTGCCGCGGCGCGGAAGTTTCTCGCGAGCCGCGCCCCCGATCTCGCGCCCGAGCTCCGCCAGGAGATGGCGGCGGAGACTCTCGGCCTCATCGCCCATCCCGATTTCGCCCCGCTCTTCGGCCCCGGCAGCCGCGCGGAGGCGCCGCTGGTGGGCGAGCTCGAGGGCGGCCTTGCCCTTGCCGGCCAGATCGACCGGCTGCTCGTGACCGGGAGCGAGGTGCTGCTGGTCGACTTCAAGACCAACCGGCCGGCCCCCCAGAGCCCGGCGGAGACCCCGGAGCCATACCTGCGCCAGATGGCAGCCTATCGCCAGGCGCTTGGCAAAATTTATCCAGGTAAATCAATACGCTCGGCCTTGGTCTGGACCGAGGGTCCCCGGCTCATGGAGCTGCCGGGGCAGTTGCTGGACAGTTACCTGCCTTGACCCGGCCCGCCCATCTTTCTACCTTCTAGGGGCGACGGCGGCCCCGGTTCAGGGGCGTCGCTCCAGGACAAGATAAGGATGGGATGATGGGCTCACCTGAAACGGTCACCACCCAGGGCGCTGCCGCCAATGGCGCGACCACCAAGATCTCCGACCAGAGCTTCGAGAAGGACGTGCTGAAGTCCGGACAGCCGGTTCTGGTGGATTTCTGGGCCGAGTGGTGCGGCCCCTGCAAGATGATCGCCCCGGCGCTGGAGGAGATGGCGGGCTCGCTCGCCGGCAAGCTCACCGTGGCGAAGATGAATATCGACGAGAATCCGCAGACGCCGAAGAAGTACGGCGTGCGCGGCATTCCCACTTTGATGCTGTTCAAGGACGGCCAGGTGGCGGCGACCAAGATCGGCGCCCTGCCGAAGAACAAGCTTCGCGAGTGGGTCGAATCGGTTCTCTGAAGCCCCAAG
>DATBBO010000102.1:0-1896 GCA_036270995.1 Dongiaceae bacterium
GATTTCTGCCGCGCCTTCTTCGGCGTCGCCGAGCTGCCCGTACGCTTCCGGCCGAGCTTCTTCCCCTTCACCGAGCCCTCGGCGGAGGTCGACATCGGCTGCTCGCGGGCGGGCGGGGAACTGCGCATCGGCGCCGGCAGCGACTGGCTGGAGATCCTCGGCTGCGGCATGGTCCATCCCAAGGTGCTGGAGATGGGCGGAATCGATTCATCGCGCTATCAGGGCTTCGCCTTCGGCATGGGGATCGAGCGCATCGCCATGCTGAAATACGGCATTCCGGATCTGCGCACCTTCTATGACGGCGATGTCCGCTGGCTGCGCCATTACGGCTTCCTGCCGCTGGACATTCCCAATCTGGTGGGAGGAATCGCCCGATGAAGACGACCCTCTCCTGGCTGAAGGAGCATCTGGAGACCGACGCCTCGACCGCCGATATCGCGCGCCAGCTGACGGCGCTCGGCCTCGAGGTCGAGAGCATCGAGGACCCGGCCCGCGATCTCGCCCCCTTCACCGTGGGCTATGTCGTGGAGGCGAAGCAGCATCCCAACGCCGACCGGCTGCGAGTCTGCCTGGTCGATACCGGCAAGGGCCAGGTCCAGGTCGTCTGCGGCGCGCCCAATGCGCGCACGGGCATGAAGGGCGTCTTCGCCCCCGTGGGCAGCCGCATTCCCGGAACCGGGCTGGAGCTCAAGGCCGGGGTGATCCGCGGCGTCGAATCCAACGGCATGCTCTGCTCCAAGCGCGAGATGGGGCTGGGCGAGGATCACGACGGCATCATCGAGCTGCCCGAAGATGCCCTCGTCGGCGCGCCCTTCGCCCAGGTCATGGGCCTCGACGATCCGCTGATCGACGTCAAGATCACGCCGGACCGGGCGGATTGCCTGGGCGTTGCCGGCATCGCCCGCGACCTCTCGGCGGCGGGCCTCGGGCGACTGGTGCCGCGCGACCTCTCCCCGGTCACGGGCAGCTTCGAGAGCCCGATCCGCTGGCATCGCGATCTGCCGGCCGGCAAGGAAAGCGCCTGCCCCCTGGTGGTCGGGCGCTATTTCCGCGGCCTCAAGAACGGCCCCTCCCCACGCTGGCTGCAGGACCGGCTTACGGCGATCGGGCTTCGCCCGATCTCCGCTCTGGTCGACATCACGAATTACGTCACCTTCGATCTGAACCGGCCGCTGCATGTCTTCGATGCCGACAAGCTCGCGGGCGACCTCACCATGCGGCTGGCCCAGCCCGGCGAGATGATCCTGGCCCTCGACGGGCGGAGCTATGAGCTCGATGCGGGCATGACCGTCATCGCCGATGCCAAGAGCCTGCACGGCATTGGCGGCGTCATGGGCGGCGAGGATTCCGGCTGCTCCGAGACCACCACCGAGATGTTCCTGGAGGTGGCGCTGTTCGATCCCATCCGCACCGCCGAGACCGGGCGCAAGCTCGGCATCGAGAGCGACGCGCGCTACCGCTTCGAACGCGGCCTCGATCCGATGTCGGCCCAATGGGGCGCGGAGGTCGCCGCAAGGCTGGTGCTGGCGCTCTGCGGCGGGGAGGCCAGCCATGTCGTGGCGGCAGGCGAGATGCCGAGCTGGCGGCGAAGCCTCACACTGCGCCCCGAGCGGATTGCCGCGCTCGGCGGCATCGAGGTGCCAGTGGCCGAGGCCGTGCGCATCCTCGAGGCCCTGGGCTTCGAGGTCGAGCGCGGGGCCAATCTCCTGAAGGTCCAGCCGCCCTCCTGGCGCGCCGATGTCGAGGGCGAGGCGGATCTCGTCGAGGAGGTGGTGCGGGTCTGGGGCTATGACCGCGTCGAGCCCGTCTCCCTGCCCCGGACATCCGCCGTCCCGGCCCCAGCGACGACGCCCGCCCAGCGCCGCGCCGTGCATGCCAAGCGCCTGCTGGCCGAGC
>DATBBO010000103.1:0-15745 GCA_036270995.1 Dongiaceae bacterium
CTCGGCGTCCGCGTCAATTCTTCAAAGCTTCGCCCTGGGAATTGGAAGACGCAGAAGAGGAGGAGGTCGAGATCCTCGTCAACTACGCTCCGAAAAGCTTTGTTATGGAGCACGGCAGACTGACGGGCATGCTTTTCGACCGCCTCGAGTGGGATGCCGAGGCAAAGCGGTCGCGGACGATAGATGAAGTGTTCCTGGCCGCAGATGATGTGATTCTGGCGATCGGGCAGGAAAATGCGTTTCCCTGGATCGAGCGTGATCTGGGTATTGAATTTGATAAGTGGGACGTGCCGGTTATCGATTCTGCGACCATGCAATCCACGCGGCCAGGAGTCTTCTTTGGCGGCGACTCGGCCTTCGGCCCCAAGAACATCATTTGGGCCGTGGCCCATGGGCACGAGGCCGCCATCTCCATTGACAAGTTCTGCCGCGGCGAGGATATGCGTCAGCGGCCACCGCCCGACGTCACTCTCGTCAGCCAGAAGATGGGCATCCACGAATGGAGCTACGATAACGACATCGCCAACGACCATCGCTACCGCGTGCCGTGGCGCGACAAGGCCGTCACCCTCAAAGACGTGAAGGTGGAGGTCGAGCTGGGTTTCGACCGCGAGCTCGCCTATCGCGAGACGCAGCGCTGCCTGAACTGCGACGTGCAGACGGTGTTCAGCAGCGCGCTTTGCATCGAATGCGACGCCTGCGTGGACATCTGCCCGATGGACTGCATCACCTTCACGGCCGGAGGATCGGAGGATGATCTTCGCGGCCGCCTGCAGGCGCCGGCGCTCAACCAAGATCAGGCGCTCTACGTCGCCAATGGCCTCAAGACCGGCAGAATCATGGCCAAGGACGAAGACGTCTGCCTGCATTGCGGCCTTTGCGCAGAACGCTGTCCGACCGGCGCCTGGGACATGCAGAAATTCCTTCTGGAAACGGCCCAGGCGGGACCCGCATGCCGCGCCCGCTAGAGAGCATCAACGACTTCGTCGTCAAGTTCGCCAATGTCAATGGCTCGGGCTCGGCGAGCGCCAATCGGCTGTTTGCGCGATCGATCCTGCGCATGGGCGTACCCATCAGCTCGCGCAACATCTTTCCGTCCAACATACAGGGCCTGCCCACATGGTATGAGGTGCGGGTGTCGGCCGCCGGCTATCTGGGGCGGCGCGGCGGCGTCGACTTGATGGTGGCCATGAACCCCCAGACCTGGGACAAGGATGTGGCGAGCATCGAGCCGGGCGGCTATCTGCTCTACGATTCGACGAAGCCTGTCCCGCCCGCAAAACTGGGCGAGAACATCAACGTCCTGGGCGTCCCCCTGACGGAGATCTGCAACCGCGAATATGCCGATCCGCGCCAGCGCCAGCTCTTCAAGAACACCATGTATGTGGGCGCGCTGGCAGCGCTCCTTGACATCGAGGTGGCCGAGATCGAACGCCTGATCGGCGAGCAGTTCGGGGGCAAAGACAAGCTGATCACTGCCAACATCAAGGCCCTGCATATAGGGCGCGACGATGCACGAGCGCGCCTCAACTGTCCGCTCGGCATGCGCCTCGAGCGCGCCCAAGCCGTGGGCGAGAGGGTCTTCATCGACGGCAATAGCGCGGCCGCACTCGGCTGCGTCTACGGCGGCGCTACAGTGGCCGCCTGGTATCCGATCACGCCCTCGACCTCCCTGGCCGAGTCCTTCATGCGCTTCTGCCGCCGCTACCGGACCGATCCTGAATCCGGCAAGGGGCGCTACAGCGTCGTCCAGGCCGAGGACGAGCTGGCCTCCATCGGCATGGTCGTGGGTGCGGCATGGAATGGCGCGCGTGCCTTCACCGCCACCTCCGGCCCCGGCATCTCGCTCATGCAGGAGTTCATCGGGCTCGCCTATTTCGCGGAGGTACCGGCGGTCATCTTCGACATCCAGCGCGGAGGCCCCTCCACCGGCATGCCCACCCGGACGCAGCAATCGGACATCCTCGCCTGCGCCTACGCCTCCCACGGCGACACCAAGCATATCCTGCTGATCCCGGCGGATCCGCGAGAATGCTTCGAGTTTGCCGCCCTGGCCTTCGACCTCGCCGACCGTCTGCAGACCCCCGTCTTCGTCATGCTCGACCTCGATATCGGGATGAACGAATGGCTGAGCGAACCTTTTGAATGGGACGATTCCCGCCGCATGGATCGCGGCAAGGTCGTGGATTTCGACGCCCTCGAGGCCGGAAGGGAATTCGGTCGCTATCTCGATGTCGATGGGGATGGTATCGCCTACCGCACCTACCCTGGCACTCATCCGACGCGCGGTGCCTTCTTCACGCGCGGCAGCAGCAAGGATGGCTATGCGCGCTATACGGAGGACGGTGCTGCCTATGTGGAGAATATGCAGCGGCTGCAGAAGAAGTTCAGGAACGCGCGCAAGCTGATGCCCGCACCCGTCAAGGGCGCGACGCACAAAGGGGCCCGCTTCGGCGTGATCTATTACGGGTCTACGGCGCCGGCGATGGAGGAGGCTTTGGACTCGCTCCGGGATCACGGCGCGGTGCTGGATATCCTCCGCTTGCGCGCGTTTCCCTTCGCCGACGAGGTATCCAAGTTCATCGCCAAGTACGAGAAGGTGTTCGTCGTGGAGCAGAACCGCGACGGCCAGATGCGCACGCTGCTCATCAACGAATGCGATATCGATCCGACCAAGCTTGTGCCGATTCTGCACTACGACGGCACGCCCATCACGGCCCGCTTCATCATTCGCGAGATCGCCGGGCGGCTGGCGGCCGCCAATGTCGCGCCTTTCCGCAGAGGCATAGGATGACCTACATCACCAAGCCGACGCTTCACCATCCCCAGCTGCCGGTCAACGGCCTCGGCTTCACGCATCGTGACTATGAAGGCGCGGTATCGACGCTCTGCGCCGGCTGCGGACATGACTCGATCAGCACCGCGGTCATCCAGGCCTGCTTCGAGCTGGAATTGCCACCGCACCGCATTGCAAAGCTATCCGGCATCGGCTGCTCCTCCAAGACCCCGAACTACTTTCTTGGCAGTTCACACGGCTTCAATAGCGTGCACGGCCGCATGCCTTCGGTGCTGACCGGCGCCAACCTCGCGAATCGCGATCTGATCTATCTGGGCATTTCCGGTGATGGTGACTCGGCCTCGATCGGCCTCGGCCAGTTCGCGCATTGCGTCCGGCGCAGCGTCAACATGACTTATATCGTCGAGAACAACGGGGTCTACGGGCTCACCAAAGGGCAGTTTTCGGCGACCGCCGATCGCGGATCGAAGAGCAAGCGCGGAGTCGTGAACCATGACGAGCCGATCGATCTCGTCAGCTTGTCACTGCAGCTCGGGGCGAGCTTCGTCGCCCGCAGCTTCTCCGGCGACAAGGACCAATTGGTGCCGATGATCAAGGCGGCGATCCATCATCACGGAGCCGCTCTCATCGACTGCATCTCGCCTTGCGTTGCCTTTAACAATCACGAGGGATCGACCAAGAGCTTCGATTATGTGCGCGAGCACAACGAGGCGATCAACCAGCTCGATGTCATCGAGGGCCGGGCGGAGATCACGGCCGAATATGCGCCTGGGACAGTCGAGGAGATCGTGCAGCACGACGGCACACGGCTCCGGCTGCGCAAGCTGGCGGCGGACTACGACCCGCATGACCGCGTCGCGGCGATGAAGTACCTGCAGGAGAGGCACGCAGCCGGCGAGATCGTGACGGGAGTGATCTACCTGGAGAACGAACCGACCGACCTGCACGACTATCTCAATACCGTGGACAGTCCTCTCAACCGGCTTGGAGACGCGGACCTATGCCCGGGGGCGGAAGCGCTGAAGCGCTTCAACGAATCGCTTCGTTAGGAGCGCCCGGCGAGCCCGACCATGGTCAACGAGTGTCTTCTTGCTGTCCGTTTGCGGAGTCTTCGGGCTTCTGCAGCCGGAGGGTGCGCGCGCCCAGCGAGTCGTAGATCGGCGCAGCACCCAGCAGGTTGGGGACGAGCATCGCCGCAAAGCAGGCGCTGATCATCGGCAAGAGCAGCGGGAAGCTGGCGGTCATCTCGGTAACGAGAATGATGCCGGTCACCGGGGCCTGGACCACGCCGGTAAAGAAAGCTGCCATTCCGACGACGGCGAAGGCTCTGGGTTCGAGCCCCATATCTGGGAAGGCGACAGCGCAGAGGGCGCCGACGAGCAGACCGAGCTGCGCCCCCAGGACCAGGAGAGGAGCGAATAAGCCGCCTGGCGTTGCTGCCGCATAGGACACCGCGCCCAGTGCGAACCGCAGGAGAAAGGCCAATGGCACAATTACGATCGGGATTCCGCCGGCAAGGACGCGCTGCGTAATGTCGTCGCCTCCGCCGACCAGGCTTGGGAGAAACCAGCCCAGCACCCCAACGGAGGCCCCAATGGCCGCGCCACGAATCTCGACGGGCCAGCGGCCGAGCCGGTCGGTCGCACCTAGGGCATAGAGCAAGGCAGCGTTGTACGCCATCGCGACGAGCCCGGCCGCGGCCCCCAGCACGGCAAACCGCGGCCAGGGTCGCGCGCCGACATAGGCCAATGGCACGACGGCGAAATCCGGGTCCGGGCCAAGGAACACGCGTGCGACGGCGATAGCCGCCGCCGAGGCGGCGAGTACCGCGATAGCCGTCCGCCCCTCGAAGCGCCGCACCAGCTCTTCGAAAGCAAAGACGGCCCCGGCAATCGGCGCATTGAAAGCCGTGGCGAGCCCGGCACCGGCACCGGCGGCAATCAATACCTTGCAGTCGAGCCAATCGCGCCGGAAGAGCCGTCCGACGACATGGGCGATCGCCGCTCCCATCTGTACGCTCGGACCTTCACGACCGAGCGCCAGCCCCGAGCCAATGGCCAGCAGGCCGCCAAGGAACTTCACAAGTAGCAATCGAGGCGGTGGTGCCGGCAGCTCGTCCCTGAGTACGGCCTCGACCTGCGGGATGCCGCTCCCCGACGCGTAAGGCGAGAAGCGCCGAACCAGCCATGCTGCGAAGGCGACTGCGGCGGCGCAGCCGCCCACGATGAGAAGAAATCCCGTGAACTTGCTCCCATGCGCCCAGGCAATCGCGGCGCCGCGAAACCGGTCGGCCGCCTCGAGCGTTAGCCTGAAGACTGCCCCGATCAGACCCGATGCGACGCCGACGAGCAGCGCCAGCAGCGAAAGTACCAACAATCTTCCATAGCCCTTTGGGCTGACCATGAGTGCGACCCTGGGGTTTCTCGACCGACCGAGCAGCGCGCAGATCGACCTCCGCACGGTCGCGCTGCGGCGCGATCTTGGAGGCAAAATCCGTGGGCGTCCATTGAACCTTCGGCTCGCTGTCCGGCATGGGAGGCGATGGTTCGGTCGTCGCCGAAACAAACCGGCGGCCCAGCGTGTAGGCTCGCTGCCGCTCAACTCACCGGAGTCTCGTAAACATGCCCAAGATCCTCGATATCGCTGCAGCGCATGCCACGAGATATCTTGAAACTCTTCAGTCGCGGCCGATTGCCGCCAAGGCTAGCCTTTCCGAGCTGCGACAGCGGTTGGAGAAGCCCCTGCCGAAGGCGGGCATGGCGGCCGAAGCGGTCATCGAGGAACTCGTTCGAGATACCGAGGGTGGCATTCTCGGGTCGGCGAGCGGACGGTTTTTCGGCTGGGTGATCGGCGGCACTCTGCCGGTTGCCTTGGCTGCGGATTGGCTCACTTCCGCCTGGGACCAGAACAGCGCCTCCAACCTCACGGCCCCCGCCGAGGCGGTCGTCGAGGAGGTCTGCGGCGCCTGGATCAAGGAACTCCTCGGGATACCCAAATCGGCTTCCTTCGCCTTCGTGACCGGTTGTCAAATGGCGCATACCACCGCGCTGGCCGCCGCCCGCCACGAGCTGTTGCGTAGGCGCGGTTGGGAGGTCGAAAGCGCGGGTCTGGCCGGCGCGCCTCGGCTGAGGATCCTAGCGACGGAGAATCGGCACGAATCGATCATGCGCTCTGCCCGCCTGCTCGGCATCGGCACGGATGCGTTCGAATACGTGCCGGCCGATGATATGGGACGCATGCAGCCCGCCATGCTCGAAGGGGTACTCCAGCGGATGGGCTCCGATCCCGCTGTCGTTTGTCTCCAGGCGGGCGACCTGAATACCGGGGTCTTCGATCCATTCGAGGCGGCTTGCCGAATCGCTCACGCCGCGAAAGCCTGGGTCCACATCGACGGCGCCATCGGGCTCTGGGTCGCGACGAGCGAGCGGTATCGCCACCTGCTCGCGGGCGTGGAACAGTCGGATTCCTGGGCGACCGATGCGCATAAATGGCTGAACTTGCCGTTCGACTCGGGTCTCGTTTTCGTTGCGCATGCACCGGCTCACCGCGCGGCCTTTGCGCAAGACACGAGCTATTCGATTCCACAGGAGGGGCTTCGCAATCAAAAGGACTGGAATCCGGAATGGTCGCGGCGCGGTCGCGCATTTCCTGCCTATGCCGCCCTGCGCGCGCTCGGTCGCTCGGGAATCGGGGAGATCGTCGATCGCTGCTGTGCCCATGCCGCCCGACTGGTCGAGGGCATCGGTTGCCTCCCCGGCGCCGAGATCGTGGCGGCGCCGGTGATCAACCAGGGGCTGATTCGCTTCCTGGCAGAAGACGGCAATCACGACCGTGCCACCGACGATGTGATACGCCGCATTCAGGCCGAGGGCGTCGCCTGGTTCGGCGGCGCCACTTGGCGCGGCATGCGGGTCATGCGGATCTCGGTATGCAACTGGTCGACCTCTGTTGATGATATCGACCTGGCTCTTGCCAGCGTGCGAAGCGTGCTCGCTGCCGGGCGCGCCTGAGGGCGTTTTCCCGGGCCTTATTCCGGCCGCCCGCCCCGATATGTCACGACCCTACCCTCGACCATGACCGCGACCTCATCACCGATATGGGGAGATTGATAGCCGGCGACCCGCGCGGTCAGCTCTTCGGACGAATCCCCGCCGATAAGCTGCAGCCGCACGCTGGCGTCATGGCCGTAATAGACGACCTCGCGCACCCGTGCTCTGACACCGGCGGCACCACTGTCGGCGGACGCGAGGCGGATCTGCTCGGGCCGCAGCAAGACCTCGACCGGGCCCTCGATGCTGGGGCCGTCCACCGAGAGGCGGCCGAGGGCGCAGGTTACGCTGCCATTTTGGGCGCGGCCCGGCAGCAGGACGGCCTCGCCGATGAAGCGGGCGAGATCGGCATCCGCTGGCAGCCGGTAGAGATCCTCGGGTGCCGCGGTCTGGACGATACGGCCCTTCCAGAGCACGGCCACGCGATGGCCCATGGAAAGGGCCTCCGGCTGGTCGTGGGTGACCAGGATGGCCGTGGCGCCCACCGCCGACAGGGCCGCGGCCAGCGCCTCGCGCGTTTCGACTCTGAGGGCCGCGTCCAAGGAGGAGAAGGGCTCGTCGAGCAGCACCAGAGCGGGTGAGGGCGCCAACGCGCGTGCGAGCGCGATGCGCTGCTGCTCGCCACCCGACAGCTCCTGGGGCGGGCGGTCGGCATAGGCAAGAGGTAGGCCTACCAGTTCGAGCAGCTCCTCGACCCGGTGGCGGGCGGCCCGCAACCGGCGCGGCAGGCCAAAGACGATGTTGTCGGCCACCGAGAGATGGGGAAAAAGCGCACCCTCTTGGGCTACGTAGCCGATGTGACGCCGCTCGGGCGGCAGGTGGACGTCCGGACCGGAGACGATCTCCCCGCCAACGGAGATCGTGCCTCTCTCGACCTTGTCGAAGCCGCAGAGAAGACGCAGCAGCGTGGTCTTGCCGCTTCCCGAGGGGCCCAGAATCGCAACGAGCCTCCCCGATTCAACCGCGAGGTTTATGTCCTCGAGGACGACTGTCGAGCCGAACGACTTCGCGACATGCTCTACGCCGACGGCAGCCATGATCAGAGCCTGCCCGAGGGGGTCGTGCCGAGCAAGCCGGACCTGCCGAAGAAGGAGGCCAGAAGCCAGGAGGAGGCCAGCGAGATCAGGACCAGCAGTCCCGCAAAGGGCGCGGCGGCGGCGAAGGCCAGGGTCGAGGTATCGGCCCAGACCTGCGTGGCGAGCGTGCGGGTGCCGATCGGGGCGAGCAGGAGGGTGGTGGTGAGCTCGGTGACGACTGAGATGAAGACCATGGCCCCGGCGGCGCCGAGCCCGGGTGCCGCCAGCGGCAGCACCACGCGATGGATCACCGCCAGCCGGCCGAGACCGAGCGCACGGCCCGCATCCTCCAGGTTGGGCTGAGCCTGGATGAGGGCGGAGCGTACGCTCACCAGCGCCAGGGGCAGGAAGAGGATTGCATAGGCGAGCAACAGCAGGCCCGTGGTCTGATAGAGGGGCCGGAGCGCATGGACGGTCAGGGACACAATGGCGAGCGCGATGACGATGCCCGGGACGCCCTGGGCCAGATAGGCGGCACGCTCCAGGAAGGTGACGAGAGGGCCGCGATGGCGCGTAGCGAGGAAGCCGAGCGGCAAGGCGATCAGGGTGGTGAGTGCGGCGCCGGCAAGGCCGAGGCCGAGCGAGTTTGCCGTCGCCGCGAGAAGCAGCAGCGGCGCGGGTGCGACGGGGGTGGATGCCGCGCTGCCATGCTGGGTCAGCCAGAAGAGGATCATGCCGAGCGGCAGGCCGAGAGTAAGTGCAATGAGCAGAAGGAAGCCGGCGAGAACCGGTAGCTTGGCCCCGCCCAGCTCATGACGGGCGACGGTGCGCCGCGTGCCGCGGCCGAGCCGCCCATAGCGGGCTCCGCCCCGGACCTTCAGCTCGGCGAGGAGGCAGATGAGGCAGAGAAATATCAGAACGGCGCTGAGCAACGAGGCTCCCGCTCCATTGAAACCGGTGCGGTACTCCGCGTAGATCTGCGTCGTGAAGGTGCGGAATCGCAGCAGGGAGAAGGCGCCGAACTCCGCCAGCACGTCGAGGGTGACCAGCAGCATGCAGCCGAAAAGCGCCGGACGGAGCTGGGGGAGCACGACGCGGAAGAAGGAGGCTGCGGGACTGCAGCCGAGCGAGCGCGCAGTTTCCTCCACGGCCGGATCCATGCCGCGGAGTGCTGCGGCCACCGGCAGATAGACCAGCGGATAGTAGGCGCTCGTGACCACCAGGAGTGCACCGGCGAAATCCTGCAGCGAAGCGCTGAGAGAGACCCAGGCATAGCTGGTGATAAAGGCCGGCACCGCGAGCGGCACGGCCACCAGCACCGCCCAGACACGCCGGCCCGGCAGGTGCGTTCGCTCCACGAACCAGGCGGCGGCGGTGCCGATGAGCGCGGAGGCGGCGGCCGCAGCGGCGGCGATAGCGAGGGTATGAAGGAGCAATTCCCCCACCAGCGGCCGGAATAAGAGACGGGCTGCCTCCTCGGCGCCAAGATTGAAAGCCTTCACAACGGTGACGCCCAGGGGCACCAGAACCAGCAACACCGGCAGAGACGCAGCAACGAGCAGGACGGGGGAGGGGGTGGGGCGCAAGAGGGTGAAGAGGCGAGCGATGGCAGGGCGTTGTCCGGCCGCCTGGAGGCTCACAGAAGCCCTGCCTCCTGCAGCAACTTGCCGGCATCGCTGTCGTCGCCCAGCTCGCCGATATCGAGGGCGGGCGGCTCCAGCTGATCGAAAGGCTTCAGCAGCGGATCGGGCGCAACACCAGGGCGCAGCGGATATTCGAAATTGACCTTGCCTCCGGCGAGCAGGCGCTGGGCCCGTTCGCTCACCAGATAGGCGAGGAAGCGCTGGGCGGCTTGAGGGTACGGCGCCGTCTTCAGCACGCCGGCCCCCGAGACATTGACCAGAGCGCCGACATCGCCATGGCCGAAGTGATAGAGCTGGCTTTTGATCTTGCCGCCGGTCTCGGTATTCAGGCGGTCCCAGTAATAGTTGTTGATGATGCCCATGGCCACGGTGCCGCGCTCGACCGCGGCGATGACGCCCTCCTCATCGTCGAAGATCTGGGCATTGTCCTTCAGCCCCTTGAGCCATTGCAGGGCGGCGTCCCGGCCCTTGAGAGCCTCCACGGCGCTGACCAGCGGGAGGAAATCCGCGTCGGTCGGTGCGATGGCGACCTTCCCCTTCCAAGCGGGGCCGGCAAGATCGAGCAGCGAGGACGGAAGCTGATCGGATTTGATCAGCGAGGGGTTGTAAGCCAGCACGTTCTCACGGGCGAGCACGGCGACCCAATCGCCCTTGGGAGAGCTGTAACGCCGGGGAACCTCGGCGAGCGTGGCCGGGTCGACCTTTGCCAGCAGCCCCTTCTTCTCCAGCAGCATGAGCTCGGGCGAGTTCTCGGTGAAATAGACATCCGCCGGCGAGTCCTTGCCTTCCTCCAGAAGCTGGCTGGCGATCTCCGGCCCCTCGCCTGTATGAACGCGCACCTGGATGCCGGTTTCCTTCTCGAAATCGGCGATCAGCATGTCGACGGTCTGTTCGTGCTGGGCGCTGTAAAGGGTGAGCGTGGGCTCCCCGGCCACAGCGGGCCTGAGAGCAAGACTGGCGTTCAAGCTAGCGAGAACAAGGGATAGCGCGAGGAGCGTGCGATGCGGAGCGCGCCTCGATGACTTGGGCAGCAAGGGGGCCTCCCTGCGGTGGCGAAGTGGGAGCCATCCGCGAATGCGAATGACTATCACTATTCCTAGGACGCTCCCGCCACGCGGTCAATCCTTCGGCAGAAGGCTTTCTGGTGCGCTGCCACTGTTCTGCTGGCGCCGAAAAGGCGTCCGCTACCCTCCGGACCGGGAGGCCGGGAGGGAGGAGCTAGACGTAGGCCGGCGACCAGCGGCCCTTGCGCAGCAGCGGCTCGGCCAGGATGCCGAAGCCGAGACCGATTGTGGCCCAGAGAATTGCCTCGAGGCCGATGGAGGCGATGCGGAAGCGCCAGAGGACGACTGCAGGGAATTGATCGGGAACCTCATTGATCGGCGGCAGCAGAAGCTGGGCGATGACAACCAGAAGGATGAAGACCGTGCCGCCGACGAAGCCGGCATTCCATGCGCCCAGCCGGCTCGTGAGCCGGCGTCCGAGGGCGACCGCGATCACGAGGGCGGCAATGGAGATGAGGATCATTGCCAGGAAGAGCTCGGTCCGCTGGCCGATAGTGTCGGGATGGCCCACCGAGGGTGGGTTGGCCGGATATTTCAGATCGGGTACCACGACGAGGGTGAGGAAGGCAGCGCCTGCAAGCAGGGCGGAGGTCGCACGCGGAGAGAGCGCTCCGATCCGCCCATAGGCATAGGCGAAAACCAGAGCGAACAGACCGCCGAAGGCGGCGCCATAGACGACCACCCCGGTGAAGAGGCCGAGGCCGGCCTGCACTGCGCGGCTGACGAGCTCGGGCTCAGGGGCTCCTGCATTCGACATGCTCATGCCGCCGGACATGCTCATCGTGCCAGCCGTGCCTTGGGCCTTGGTCTTGTCCATCTGCTCTTCGAAGGCGATGGCGTGATCGACCTGAGGCTCACCGAAGATTTTGGCGAAGCCGAAGGCGAGCAATCCCGCGAGGACGCCCGCGAGCATGCCCCTGAGAAGGAGCTGCCTAACCATGTGTCGATGACCCCAGGATCAGTGGCAGGGGAAGCCGAGCAGATGCCGTCCGTCGTGAACGAACTCGTGAACATACATGCCCGGGATCAGCGAGGTCGCACCCTCTTCCGCGCCGACGAAGTAGAGTGCCAGCAGCATGACCACGCCGAACAGGAGCCAAGGCAGGATCTCGCGGACCGGAATGGCGACGGGGGCGAGGCCGGGAAGGGTGACGGTGGAGACGGTCATCTATGTCAACTCCTTGAGGGAATGCGCGTCCCTGCGTGGGTCGGGTCAGGCGATGCTGCCGCCGGGGGTCTGACTCTCGGGCGTGCGCTCCGCGCTGGGCCCGATTACAGTGGCGCGACCGTGCCGGGCTTTCACCGGCTTCCCCGAACGCAGCACGTCAAACTCTATGTGTGCTTGCAACTGATTGTCAATCTATCGCTCGAAGAGCCGACCGCTCATGACCCTTCGGATTACCTGGCTCGCTCATGGCGCCACTTCGGCGACGCGCCGGGTGTCCTTTCCCGAGGATGAGTCGCTCGAGGAAAAGGCGCGCGAGGCGGCAGCGCGACTGAGAGACTCCATCCCCCGCGCCGATCGGGTGCTCATCGCCCCTGAGCGCCGCACGCGGGAGACGGCAGGCACTCTCGGGCTCTCCGGCACGAGCGACCCGCTGCTCCGCGATTGCGATCACGGCCGCTGGGCGGGCCGCACCCTCGCTGAGCTGCAGGCGCAAGAGCCACGGGCGCTGGCGGCCTGGCTCGAAGACCCGGATACGGCCCCTCATGGCGGTGAAAGCGTGGCCGATGTCATTCGCCGGATCGCCCGCTGGTCGGACAGCCTGGAGCGGGGCGAGGGCCGGATCCTCGCCATCACCCATCCTACGATCCTCCGGGCCGCGCTCATTCATGCGATGGGCGCGCCGGTCAGCTCCTTCTGGCGGGTCGATGTGGCGCCGCTCTCGCGCCTCACGCTGTCGCGGCAAGGCGCCCATTGGCGCGTTCAGGCCCTTTTGAGTCCTTAGCCGAGCGGGGTCTGATTGGACATTGGATTCTGGAGACGCCCATGCTGCTGACGCTGACTGAGATCGTCGAGAACGGGCTTTGCATCGGTTGCGGGCTCTGCCGGTCCATTGCCGGACCCGATCAGGTCGAGCTGGTGATGACCCCTGAAGGGCGCGAGCGCCCCGTCGCACGCCGGGAGCTGGGCGAGCGGGCTCTGGCAAAGATCAATGCGGTCTGCCCTGGCACCAGGATCGGCGGTCCAGATCCGGCCGTTCAAACCGATGATGCCGGCAGCGACACGATCTGGGGCAGGGCGGCGCGCTTGAGCATCGGCTATGCCAGCGATCCGGCGGTCCGCTTCCGGGGCTCGACAGGCGGCGTCCTGACGGCGCTCGGCCAGTTCCTTCTCGCCTCCGGTCGCGTCAAATTCATCCTGCATGTGGCCGCCTCGAGATCCGCCCCCATGCGCAGCGAGCGGCGTCTCAGCTTCGACAGCGCTTCGGTGCTGGAAGGTGCGGGCTCGCGCTATGGCCCGGCAGCACCGCTCATGGACTTCTGTGAGATCCTCGAGCGCGGCGAGCCTTTCGCCCTGATCGCCAAGCCCTGCGACATCACGGCGGCGCGCAGCTTCGCGCGGATCGATCACAGGGTCGAACGGCAGATGCGCTATGCCTTGACATTGGTCTGCGGCGGGGCCTCGGACCTCGCGAAGTCGGAAGAGGTCCTCGAGCGGTTCGGCGTGAGCGAGGAGGAGCTTGCGCTCTTCCGCTACCGCGGCTTCGGCAATCCCGGCCCGACGCGGCTCGAGACCAAGGACGGCCGCGCCTTCGAGCTGACCTATCAGCAGCTCTGGGAGGACGAGGCCAAATGGATGATCCAGCCGCGCTGCAAGATCTGTGCCGATGCGATCGGCCAAGGCGCCGATATCGCCGCCTCGGACGTCTGGCCGGGCGGCGGGCCGACGGGTGAGGATGACGGCTTCAACGGCATCATCGTGCGCACGAGGCGCGGCCTCGAACTCTACGAGGCGGCGGTGGCGGCTGGCGTCTTGACCATCGAGCGGTCAGCGAGCTTCGCCGATTTCGATCTCTTTCAGCCGCATCAGCTGCGCAAGCGGCGCGCTGTCTGGGCGCGACTCAAGGGCATGGAGATCGCGGGCAAGCCGGTACCGCAGGTGACGGATCTGGGGCTGGAGAACTGCGCCCGCCAGAACTCCCTCGCAGAAAATCTGGGCGAGGCCCGAGGTGCTCGCGAGCGGGCCAAGAGAGGGCGCCTGGGCGAACCCCGTCCCGTGCCGCGCGCCGCGGGTTAGACCCAGCCCGCGTCGACGGTGAACTCCTGCGCCGTGCACATGCGCGCGTCGTCGGAGGCGAGGAAGAGCACCATGCGGGCGAGATCGACCGGCTGGATCCACCCCTTCAGGCATTGGGCCTTGTCCAGCTCCTTCTCGGTCTCTGGCGTCACCCAGAGCTTGAGCTGGCGTTCGGTCATCACCCAGCCCGGCACCACCGTGTTCACCCTAATGCCGTCCTGACCGAGATCGCGAGCCATGCCGCGGGTCAATCCGTGGACGGCCGCCTTGGCCGTGGTATAGGCCGGCATGCCGCCCTGCGGGACCTTCCAGCTGATGGATCCGAAATTGATGATCGATCCGCCGCGCCGCCGGCGCATCTGGGGCACCACGCACTGAATGGCGAAGAACATCGGGCGCAGATTGGTCGCCATGCGCTCGTCCCAGTAGTCCGGGGTCACGCCTGTCCAGTCGTGGCGCTGGTCGTTCGCTGCATTATTCACCAGCGTCGCGACGGGCCCATGCTCCTTGCCCGCCCGCGCGATCGCCGCCTGCAGGGCAGGGATGTCCTTCAGGTCGCAGGGGATGAAAAGGGGCGCCTTGCCATGCCGCTTCTCGATCTGCCGGCAGAGCTTCTCGCTGGCCCTGGCGTCGATGTCCACGAAGGCGGTCTTGCTGCCCTGATGGACGAAGCTCTCGACGATGGCGCTCCCGATGCCCGAGCCCCCGCCGGTGATGAAGACGCTCTGGCCTTCGAGCCCGGGATAGCGGGCAAAGCGTGACAGATCGGATTGGCCCCCCCTTGCCATCACCCGCCCCTCAGTGCGATTCGCGCGGCACTTCCGCGCCGCGGCAGCCGACGAGGAAATCGAGATCGCAGCCCTCGTCGGCCTGGTTGACGTGGGTGACGTAGAGCCGCTTGTAGCCGCCGCTCGGCAGCTCCGGCGCCTTCCAGGCCTTGAGCCGGCGATCGATCTCCGCCTGCTCGACAAGGAGCTGGAGCGAGCGGTTCGGTACATCGAGGGCGATCATGTCGCCGTCCCTGACGATCGCCAGCGGCCCGCCAGCCGCCGCCTCTGGGGCGGCGTGGAGCACGACGGTGCCGTAGGCCGTGCCGCTCATGCGCGCATCGGAGATGCGGACCATGTCCGTGATGCCCTTCTTCAGGATCTTGGCGGGCAGCGGCATGTTGCCGACCTCGGCGATGCCGGGATAGCCGCGGGGACCGCAATTCTTCAGCACCATGATGCAGCTCTCGTCGATGTCGAGGGCGGGATCGTCGACCCGCTGCTTGAAATGCTCGATACTGTCGAAGACGACGGCACGCCCGGTATGGACCATCAGCTTGGGCGTGGCGGCCGAGGGCTTCAGCACCGCGCCCCGGGGCGCCAGATTGCCGCGCAGCACCGCGATGCCGCCATGCTCGGTCAGCGCCTTGTCGAAGGGGCGGATGACCTCATGATTCCAGCAGGCCGCGTCCTTGTTGTTCTCCCAGATGGTCTGGCCGTTGGCGGTGATGGCCTCCTTGTGCAGGAGCCCGGCCTCGCCCAGCGCCCGGATCACGACCGGCAGCCCGCCCGCATAATAGAAATCCTCCATCAGGAAGCGGCCCGAGGGCATGAGGTCGACAACCGTCGGCACGTCCTTGCCCAGGCGGTCCCAGTCGTCGAGGGAGAGGTCGACGCCGACGCGCCCCGCGAGGGCCAGCAGATGGATGACGGCATTGGTCGATCCCCCGATGGCGCCGTTGACGCGGATGGCGTTCTCGAAGGCCTGCTTGGTCAGGATCTGCGACAGCTTCAGATCCTCGCGCACCATCTCGACGATGCGCCTTCCGGCAAGCCGCGCCAGCAGCCCGCGGCGGGAATCCACGGCGGGGATGGCGGCATTTCCCGGCAGCCCCACACCGAGCGCCTCCACCATGGAGGCCATGGTCGAGGCGGTGCCCATGGTCAT